>JAISZB010000121.1 GCA_031269465.1 Clostridiales bacterium
GCGGCGTTAATGGACGGCATTATATTTTCCGCCATTTTTTCATATATATCGGCGCCGGCCTTCTCGAACGCATGCCGAAACGCGCCTTGATCCGGCGTTTTGCCGCCGCTCGGGAAGCGGACTGCATCCTCCGGCCGCTCCTTGTTTTCGGCGGCGAACGAGCTTATTCGCCCATTATCGCCAAATCCCGCCATCGACGCCAAAACCGCCATCAAGGCCAAGTCGGGCGGCAAACAGTCGCAATAGCCGGCAAGGCGCCCGTCCGTCAGGCCGAGCGCGCCGTCCCGCAAGCCGGACGGCGCCTTCGCGGCGCTCCCCGGAGCGGCTGCCGCCGGCCTTCGAAAGGAAAGCCTGCAGATCCGGCTCGAATTTTCCGGCAACCTCAATTTCCGGGTTTCTCCAGACGATTTCGAGCTGCAGCCGGTATCTTGAGTTGTACACCGGATAAGAAGCTTTGCAGACGCGCAAATATCAACAACAATTATTAAGCGCAATTCGACATTTGCAACTTATTCCAATTAAGCAGAGTTACATCGTGTACGCCACAAAACACCAGTTAGCGCATTATGTAATGGGCGTTAAATTGTCCTGGCCAAGGAGGGTGATCTCTGCCTTTATCTCAAGAAAAATAATGATTTGCGAATATAACTCTATAAATGGCATTCTTGTGTAAAATTTCTCATCATGATTCGCATCTTCTGCACTCACTTAAACGTTGAGAGTTTTTGAATATTACAATATAAATATTTGGCGACTTGCCAATATTAATTCTAACATTTATCGTGTGGAGAGCCTGTTGCAACTTTTCAGTTACCATACTCAACTTCGACGCAAATTGCTGAGAAGTTGTATTTATTCTATCATCTCTGTATTTCAGGAACGTTTCAAGCATCAGCCTTGCGCATGTAGGTTTTAGGAGGTATAATTGAACTCAAAGTGATAAGCCGAAAACGTCGGGCTAGTAGCCTAAGTCTTAGCTGGCAGCGCTGTCCAAGAATACCTTATAGGCACTCCGGGGCGTTCGCTCCAGCTCCGGACTCTGCGGTCTGCGGCTGAACAATCCTGATGGGTAGGGATAGTGCTTCAGGCGTACAAAACCTTGGAACAGCATTGGCGAAGGGCAGCCAGCCCTAGAAATAGAGAATTGTGTGCGAACAAAAGCCCCTGATGACGACTAAGCGCCATGGCAAGGCGCTTGCTGAAGGAGGAAAGGCTAATGCAGCAAAACTTGAGCCTTCTGCAATCCAGTTGCTGAGCACGGAATATACTCAATCAGTTTCATTGGGATTTGATGCGGGGAGCAAAACTATAGGCATTTCTGCGACGGCGGAGAAAGAAGAATTGCACGCCGCTTTCATAGGTGCCATGCTGGCAAGCTGAAGTTGAACCTAAAAAGAGGGAGATCTTTCAGAGACGCCGCATTCATGGGAATTATGCGCTGGGCCTTCTACAACAGGCTAAAAGAAGAGCATCCGAATGCAGGCGCGGCATACGGCTATATAACGAAAAACACGGGAATAAGAAATGGCTTGGAAAAGGATCATGCGGCAGGCGCGAGGTGCACCGGCGGCAATCCTAAATCCATTCCTTTAGACGCAAACTATATGCAGAAAGTAGCGGGGAAGCGCAACCGCCAGCTCCATAAGGCTACCATCAACAAAGGCGGAAAGAGGAGGCTGAATCAATCTCCCAAATATGCGCATGGCTGCCGGCTGTTCGGCAGGGTTCAAATGCCAGGCGGGCGCAAAGGCTTCATCTTGGGTAGGAGTTCAAGCGGAAGCTTCAACGTGCGTGCGCTGGACGGAACAAGGCTGTCTGCGGGAATCCGCCGCAAAAAGCCCGAGCCTTTGGAGAAGCGCAAGGCAATATTGGCGGAAAGGGGCGTGCGGCTTCCTCCCCATGCCTAAAGGCAGGGGTATCCGCCGCATAACAACTGTGATGAATATATGAAATATCATGGTATCATTGAAAGAGTTATAGATGTTAAGGCAGGATTAGCTGCGGTGAGGGATGAAAACCGGTTTTCAGCAATTGGTTTGATTACTGTCGCTTTAGCAATTAACCACGGTATCTTCAGTAAACGATAAGGATTGATTGTATGGAACAGTTTCCACGGATAAGTCACGACATGAGAATAATGGGAGGAAAAGCGTGTATTGCGGGTACCCGCGTTACAGTCAGTGTAATTCTGACACAGCTTAGCGAAGGCATAACCATCGAAGATATTATCAGCGATTATCCCTACCTAAAGCGTGAAGACATCATTCAAGCGCTTCAATATGCCGCGTGGTCGGTTCAGGCGCTTGAAACCGGAATCGAAACCGCATGAAGCTTCTGCTGGATATGAATCTTCCTCCATGTCTGGCGGAATTAATTACTGCGCAGGGCATTGAGGCAAAACATTGGCATCATATCGGAGCGCCTGACGCTACGGACAAGGAAATCTTGGAATTCGCGCTAAATAATGATTTCGTACTATTAACCTGCGATTTGGATATTAGCGCGATACTGTCTTATACTCATGGTCTAAAGCCCAGTGTGATACAACTGCGTACAAAAGAGTTTAAAGCAGATTCGATTATCCCGCTGATTGTGCCGATACTTAAAAACTCTTCTTCAGAATTAGAACAAGGCGCGATACTCACGCTTGATCTTATAAAAATGCGGGTACGGCTGCTCCCTTTATAGACCGCGATTTGAAATAAGATTTTCGCGGAGCTATTTTGCGTCTCTTAATAACTGCTCAATTTCAATATCAAACGCAACAGATGCCATAGGGATGTTTTTCCTCTCCTCAAGCGGAAGTAGATGGAGCAGGGCTCCTCCCCCCGTTCCCAAGCCCGCCTTGCGCCATTTCGAGGATTTCTCTCTCAAACATTTCCGCAGGCGTCCTATGTCCCAATATTTTCCTTGTGAGACTGTTGTTCTAGTCCGCCGCCTTCACGATCAGCTCAGTCGGCATGTCGCCGCTCCTCCCTTTTTCCGCAAAGTGGCGCAGAAGCCCGTTGTGGCGCTCGTTGATCCCCTTCTCGAAGCTTGAGTAGGGATGGCGGAAATAGACGACGCGCTCCACGGCGTCCCCCCGCCCCGCGAACTCATGGCCGCTCTCGCCGGCGGCGCTTTTGAAGACGTCCCCGGTCGCCTCGCCGAAGCCCCGGCAACTTGCCCGGCCGCCGAGCTCCGCCGCGATCTAGTTGTGCGCCGTTCTCTCGACTATTGCCGGTCGATTTTCCAATGGCCGAACTCCTCGCGGGCATTCGCCGCTTCAGGCCGCTCTTCGACGCTCGCCCCCAAAGCCCTCTTAATTTTGCGGATTCTCTTGCTTTTGGTCTTGCGCTGAACCTTCAGCGCCAAATCTATGCTCTGAGTCGACATAAGACCTAGATCCATGCAGTTACGGGGCGTCTAGGCGCAAAGGGCGGGCTTCCCCTCCAGCTTCGCCCTTCACGCTGTGGCGTCGGGCGACCACCCATCCTTCAGCATTTCTTCGGCATATTTGATGAATTCCGGGCATTCGCCTATTTTCAATGCGTTTCGGCTGTTCTTGCGGTTTTTTTTCATATACCGCTCCGCCCGTCTCGGCGAAATACTCGAGTCTCTCAGCTGAACCGCTGTCCGGCCGCCTCGTAGTCCCGCGCTTGATCTCGCGGCCCGCAGCGCCTTTGTCCCTGCCGATTCTCGCGGCGAGGCCGACACGCCGAGCCCCTCCCTAAAAAGCGCCTTGCTCTCCCCGCGCTCGAACGGCGACAGGTGTTGAAATATGCGGCCTTCTGCGTTGCGTTCGCATTGATCTATAGGGATTCACACTCCTTCATTTTTGTTCGCAAACTAAATGATACCGTGTTTCCCTATGGATTTCTACTGGCTGTATCTGTTGCGTTTCATTTTACAATGAACCGATGTGTTTAGCATATTCCTGGGCATATGTGTGGCTACAGCGTCGGGGTAGCTGGTAAACTTTTTGTAGCTATTCCGACGGTTTGCAAAGCGACTACATTTTTGAATAAATTTGTCGATTGATCTGTCATAACTAACCTTATAATGTATTTATTAAAATTAGAATTTACATAAACCTGCAAACATGATTAGAAGATTTTTATATATTGAATTATAAGAATTGCAAAGCAATGTTTGCATAGGTGTCAATCCATTGCAAAAGGTCCTACGAGCATCGAACATTAATTTTTGATTTACCCCATTGCAAATTCCGGAAATTAGTGTAGAATAAAGTGCACACGACATTTTTTTGAAGGGGCTGCGCTTTATGGCGATAAACGACATGGACGGCATCAATGAAATAGCCGGCGACATTGGATTGCCGATGGACGGTTTTTTTTCGGGCTATGCCGGAGAGGCGATAAATGCGGCTGATGAATTGATATCAGCATGGTGCCGCAAAAAGGCGGCATTATTATTGTCGCTCT
>JAISZB010000256.1 GCA_031269465.1 Clostridiales bacterium
GCAGAAAAGGATGCAAGAACCGCATGCTGAACGTCCATCATATAGAAAGCCGCAAAGTAGGAGGCGATGCTCCGAACAACCCAGCCGCATTATGCGAGGATTGCCACAGCGGCTGCCGAGGCGCCGCTTTCATGGGCGCCATGCGGGAAGGCTTAAGCTAAACTTAAAGAGAGGGCAATCCTTCAGAGACGCCGCATTTATGGGGATTATGCGTTGGGCTTTCTATAACAGGCTGAAGGAAGAATACACAGATGTAGGTACGGCATGCGGCTATACCGCTAAAAACACAAGAATCATAAATGGATTGGAAAAAGATCATGCGGCAGGCGCGAGATGCACCGGCGGAAATCCGAAGTCCATTCCATTGGATGCAATCTATATGCAGAAAGCAGCGGGAAAGCGCAATCGCCAGATCCATAAGGCTGCTGTCAACAAGGGCGGAAAGAGGAAGCTGAATCAATCTCCAAAGCATGCATTTGGCTTTCAATTGTTCGGCAGGGTTCAGATGCCGGATGGGCGAAAAGGCTTTATTTTTGGGAGGCGATCGAGCGGAAGCTTCGACGTGCGCACGCTGGACGGAGCAAAGCTGTCTGCGGGAATCAGCTGCAAGAAGCTCAACCTCTTATCCAGGAGAACTGCCATCCTAACTGAAAAGGAGGACATGCGGCTTCCTCCCCATGCCTAAAGGCGGGGGTATCCGCCGCTTAACAACTGTGATGAAGGAGTGTATTTATGCTCTTGCAGAAAATTGAGCTGCCATACGATAGGTCAACTATATCTGCGCTTGTTGAAAAAAGCAGGATAAAAGCTATTCTTAGAAATAAGATAAATGCAAGCGCTAAATGCTCTCAGGAAGAGCTGGTTTTGAATGCGCTGGAAAATCCGATAGGATCGCCAAGACTGAACAGCCTCGCTGTTGGTTGCAGAAACATTCTGGTAGTTACAAGCGATCATACACGTCCTGTACCAAGTCGCGTCATGTTGCCTCTTCTCTTGTCGGAGATCAGATCCGGAGCTCCTGATGCAAATATTAAAGTGCTTATTGCCACAGGACTCCACAGGCCTATGACCGAAGAGGAAATGAAGCTCAGATTCGGTGGAGAGCTGTTTAAGCGAGAAGAGTTTGTCAATCATCTGGGCTACGATGCAAAAAACATGGTTTTCAAAGGGATTCTGCCTTCTGGGGGAGAACTTTGGCTGAACAGCCTTGTTGACTGGGCTGACTTGATTGTTTCTGAAGGCTTCATTGAGCCTCATTTTTTCGCAGGGTTTTCGGGCGGGAGAAAAAGCATACTTCCTGGCATTGCTTCTGAAAAAACTGTGCTGGCTAATCACTGCGCGTCTTTCATATCTGACTCGCATTCAATCGCAGGCAATCTGGAAGGAAACCTTATTCATGAGGATATGCTGTTTGCGGCTGAGGCCGTTAATCTTGGCTTCATCCTGAATGTTGTTTTGGATGAAGCCAAGCAGATCGCCGCGGCTTTTGCAGGAGACAGAGTAAAGGCCCACCTGTCGGGGTGTGAGTTTGCATCAAGACTATTCAGCGTCAAAGCCGTGAAGTCGGATATAGTAGTCGTCTCTAATGGCGGCTATCCGCTTGATCAGAACATCTACCAGGCTGTGAAAGGCATGACTGCAGCTGAATTGAGCAGCGCTCCTGGAAGCGTGATAATAATGGCTTCAGCGTGCAAGGATGGACATGGAGGAAAGGCCTTTTACAACTATTTCAAAAATGCTGAGTCTCCTGAAAAGCTTCTGGCCGTCCTTGAGAAGAATAGGCAGGACGAAACTGAAATAGATCAATGGGAAGCGCAGATCCTAGCAAGAATTCTCTCTAAGCGCAAGGTCATAATAATAGCTGACGAAAGCGTAAAAGATATAGTAGAGGACATGTTCATGACCTACGCGCATACGCTCGAAGAAGCGCTTGCAATAGCTGAAGGGGCAAAGGGAAAAGACGCAAGCATTACAGTAATACCCGATGGCGTTTCGGTAGTAGTTACTTGAAAGTATGGCGGCAGGCTCAGCCATTTTGGGGCGCCTTTACTTTCAAGATGTTTTTTTGCGAAGCTGCACTGGTTCAACGAGAAGAATCTTGGAGTCAAAAGTGAATTGAAATGGGGGAGCAGCCTAATGCTGACGGGGAAAAGACTCATTGCAGACATTAAAACTTATCAGCCTGATCCAGGTGAACTGGCCTTTTGGTGGTTGGGCCAGCTGGGGTACATAATAAAAACCGAGCGGTTGGTGTTCGCAGTGGACGCCTATCTGGATGACAACCAGGCCCGGCTTATACCCCCGCTTCTTGCGCCGGCCGAGTTGTCTGGAGTCAATTTCTTTATAGGCACGCATGATCACAGCGATCACATAGACCGGAAATCTTGGCCGGCCTTAGCGGCGGCTTCACCGGATGCAAAATTCGCTGTTCCGGCCAAAATCGCAAAGACCTTGCCCGAAGAGCTTGGCATTGACCCTTTACGATTTATCGGCTTGGACGAAGGAGTATCATATGCAGACGACAATCTTGGCGTTTCACTGCGCGCGCTTCCTGCCGCCCATGAATTCCTGGATAGGGATCCTGACACCGGTTTGCACCCGAGCATTGGAGTTGTAATTGAGTGCGGCGGGATGCGCATTTTCCATTCAGGAGATTCTTGCAAGTATGACGGCATGGAGTCCAAAATCAAAAGCCAAGGAAAAATCGATCTCATGTTTGTCCCTATAAACGGAAGAGACGGTAAAAGGTACCGCGCCAACATAATCGGAAACATGGATTTCCGCGAAGCTGTAGATTTGGCGGGGGCAGTGAAGCCAGGACTGGTGATTCCCGGGCATTATGAAATGTTTGAATCAAACTCGGAAAACCCCATGCAGTTTGCCGATTACATGGAGGCGAAATATCCAGAGCAGAATTTTCAGATCTGCCGCCATGGGGTCAGAACAGTCTACAGGCTCTCAGACCAAGAAATGCATGGAAGAACTGACGCGCTAGCCGTATGGTCAAGCAACTTCGAGTTGGAAGAGATGGATAAAACGCAGGATAGAACAATACATCAAGAAGACAGACTGACTGGCTACCGGAAGGTGAATTGAGACTGAAAAGCCAGTTATGGATGCGTGAAATGAAAAAGGCCTGCCCGTGTTCAAGGCGGACCTTTTTCACGCCTTAAGAAGAATGGTTTCAATTGCGCTTTCTAGACCTTTGCAACATTATGATGTAAAATTGCTAAATAATTAATTTGTATTATCAGTCAATTGTAAGAAATCAATATCAACTGAATTTCACCATCTAGTGCAGCATGGAAATGTTTCTTGATTGCAGCGAACAGAAAAACATATCTCCTGGCAAAAATTATACCTCGGTTTATTCATCCGACGTTTGATTGGGAGCTCTTTACTGTCAGCCCGCTTGAAACGCAAAGCTTGTGGAATTGTTTATACTTGCATATATTCACATATGACGTTTCAGGGTCTTTAAACTTTAGCGGGCATTATATTCAAGCTTCGAAAACGAAACTAAAATATGCAAATCAGTATAGCTGACTCCTATCATCAATGTACTTGTTGTCCCATTTTCGGAGAAAAGCTATGGCTTTCTTATGCCTTAAGCCGGTATGCGATAGCTTGGAGGATCTTCGTGACTCTTTGAATGCTCTCTTTTAAACTTGCACTTGCTGTACAGCGACACTGAAACGCACGGTTTCAGATAGCACAAGCTCCAGTTGCAAGATAAGTGATTTTCATATGCGACTTAAATGGCTGCTGGAAGCAATATTTCAGAAAGATATACAGGCAGCGATAAATCAAGAGAATTCTTATAAAATCTTAAATAGCAAAAATAAGGAAAGATGAGAATATAGCATGCACTCTAACGGGAAAATTCATATTCGGCTTGCAAATGAGTCAGATGTGAAAAATATAGCGGATATTGTGAAACAATCATTTACACAGTATTGCAATATGATTGGTATCGATGCAATTGAAGCGTTATTGGAAACTGAACAGGACGTACTAAAAGATTTGCGTCAAAAGAGCGTTTATGTGGCTTGTTGGGAGAAAAATCCTGTAGGCTCAATACGTATAGCAATAAAAAGCGATAAAGCTTCTGTTTCGCGTTTTGCTATAAAGCCTGAATATCAAGGTTTGGGTATTGGAAGCGATATGCTTTCATTTGCTGAAAAAACTCTAGAGGCTTTGAAAATAGAAACAATAGAATTATATTCTGCTACTGAAAACTGTCGCTTGAAAAATTTCTATCTTAGCAAAGGGTATCAAGTCGTTTCAATTGATAATTCAAAAGGGTACCGAAGAGGTTTATTTCGAAAGCATATTTATCTCAATAAGTGATGCTATAAGCATCATCAACAATTATATCCAGGCTTGATTAGGCGATTTCCTAAGCTCCGCGCTTCAAAGTCTACCTTCTGCCTTTAAATCTAAGGCATATTGATTTGCGCCATATGTACAGATTTTTTGGCGGATTACTGCTGAAGCTATAATTCTGCCAAATAGTCGGTACTTTCCAAAGCTCAGTATAATCAATATGCATTCGAAATCCACAGAAAGCAGATGGCTTGCCCTCAGTCGTTCTTTGCAAGATAAGGCCTCTCTGTTAGCCAGTTTATATGGAGGAATCAGCAGAGCAAGCGAAATAATCCATGATTGCCAAGGATAACTATTTATAGTGAAATTCGTTCCGCTCCACAGGAAATTAATTGATTCTTCCTGTAGAGCGGATTTTTTGTCGGCCATTTACTGAAACAGGCTTCCTATGCTTGATATCCCTATGCTAGAATCTAGAAGCCATATGCTCTTGGGACAATTTGGCTTGCAAGCTGAAACCTGAGAAAATGCAAGATATTTTCAGCCTCATCTTCCCGAGCGCTTCTTCCCGCAAATGGCATGTCCTCGAGACGCATTGACTGACAATCAATTATAAACGCTTTCTTATATTTGGATAAAATGTGACAGAGATTGCCATTAAGAGCGTTTTATTGATTTAAATTTTGTTTTTGATATAATGGATTTGCGGTTGTATGCGGCATTCCTCTCATGGATTACTAATAGTCTTAGGACTGCGCGGAAACTCCTCGTATATTTGAGAGCAGAAGGTTTATTTTTGAAATGCCTTTGACAAAGAACAAAAATATTTATGGTCTGTGCCAGGGCATCTCATGCTTATTTCTAAATGTGCAGCCTTTTTTGGAGCTTGATAATGCAGTGTGAAAGTGAACTGCGAATTGTTATAATTATGATTTCGCTGGAATTATCGCTTACGGATTGCCGTCAATTGGTTCGCGCAACTTCGGCGGGAAATCTCTTGGCCGCGCGCAACGCCAAATCGCAGCGCTATCTGTGTCAGACTGTTTTAGAAAGGGTTATCTTCATTCAACATAGCGTTATACTATTCGCGCATTAACCTCCTAATTGTGAGCTTGACTATACAGCGAGCGCGATTGATATCGGCATTTCGCGCCTTGAAAGTGGATAATCAAGCGCCAAATTCAGTATGCAGCCTTACGTGTTGCGCTATATTTACGCTTCTTTTCGCGGAGGGAATGAAATCTTATGAAAAAGATGCTTTGCGCGGCCTCAATGCTTGCGATCTTGACGCTTGCAGGCTGCTCCGTCACGAAAGATGACATTTCAAAAAAGAACACTCTTTATTTAAGCTTGCGCACGGATATCGAAACGCTTGATCCTCTTTACAGTTCTTCGGAAGGAAGCGGCGTTGTGATGCAAGCTTTATTTATGAATCTTTTCTATTACGCCATTCAAGTTGATGAAGTAAGATCAGATGCCTGCGAAAGCTGGGAAGTGTCCTCGGATGCCATGGAGTACACTTTCAACTTGAAGCGGGGGATCAAGTTCCATAACGGTGAAGAGCTTAAGGCGCAAGATGTTGCTTATTCAGTGAACGCCTTGATGGAAATACCTGGGAAAGTGTCTTGGACGGTAATGATTGACAAGGCTGAGGTTCAAAATGACTATGAGGTGAAGATAACTTTAAAGGAGCCTAACGCATCCTTCTTAAGAAGAGCTGACATAGTGCTGTTGCATGAAAAAACCACAGAGGAGGCAGGAGAGTCCTTCGGCTTGAGGCCTATTGGAAGCGGGCCGTATGAGTTCGTTTCCTATGAACCGGGCGTCAAGCTGATTTTGAAAGCTTATTCTGATTATATTGGCCAGAAGGTTGCATTTGAGAATGTGCAATATGAGATTGAAAGCGATCCCTCCGCCGCCATTGCCGCCGCTGAGGCAGGAGAAAGCGACTTTATCTTGAGCACCGCTTTTTACCGTTACGATGCACTTGAAGCAAACCCGAAGCTAAGCGTTGTCGCCAGCGAGTACGGTGAAGACTACATCATCATGAACAACCGGATTGCGCCATTTGATAATTCCAAGGTTAGGCTTGCCATTAACCATGCAATAGACAAGGGGCGCTGCTCTTACATGTTTACAGGGGGGCTGGCGAAGGTGCCGACATCCCTTGTCCTAGGCATCCAATCTGAACGGCTGCCTGGATACCCTTATGATGTCGAGCTTGCGAAAAAATATCTGGCAGTAGCAGGGTATCCTGGAGGGGAAGGGTTTCCTGAAATTGAAATAAAAACTTTAGAAACATACAAGGCGTATGCCGAGGTGATTAAGAGCAATCTTCAAGATATTGGAATCAATTCGCAAATTGCTCTTGAGGAGCCTGAAGCGCTTGTGCCCGATCTCATGGGTGGAAAAGTCCCGTTTTCAGTGATAGCGATCGGCTTGGGCTTTGATCCTTCAGCTTATTCAGATATGCTGACGAGTACAGGGAGCTTCAATTTGGCTAGATATTCAAACTCGGAGGTAGATGCCCTCTATGCGAAAGCCATATCGGAGACTGACGATGCAGCAAGAAAAGAACTCCTCGTCAAGACGCTGGAGATGGTGCAAGAAGATGCTCCATACGGCTTGCTCTGCACGAATCTAAGGCTGTTCATCTACAACAACAGGCTGGATTTTTCAGAAGCTCTTAGGAACCGCTCAGGCATGTATATACGCCCTCAAGATGTCAGAAAGAAATGATAATGCTTTCGCGGGATTTCTATGCCGATTTTCATCAAATGTTCATTTTTGGAGCTTGATATCCATTGAATGGTGCGATTGATATCGGCATTTTGCACTCGCAGTATAATCAAGCTCCAAAAAAGGTATTTTCAATGAAAATCAGTATATATGCTAGTTTGCAGTCAAATGCATATGCTTTGGAACATGACTGTCCACTTTCAAGATGCGAAATGCCGATATCGGCATTTCGCATAAATATTTGACGTCTCATTGCATATCAAGGGCAGACGATAATTGTTGAGGAGAATCCTGGCAGATCTACTGAATTTCCTCTTAGCGAGACGTCGCCTCCGGATGCAGCCAAAAAGCCCGCCAGTTCATAGGAACTCTCAGCTGGAAGCGTCACAGAAGCCTGATCAAATCCAAGGTTGTGAAGAATGATGATTGCGCTCTTGCCGTCTGTTTGCTGATAAGCCGCCACTGCCTTGTTTCCGCTGTCAATAGGAGACGTGGCGCCTTTTGCGATAGCAGGGTGCTTGTTTTTAAGCGCAACTGCGTCTATATAGAAGCGAAGCAGCGAGTTTTCATCTTGAAGCTGCTCAGCCGCTCCTTTTTCAGGAGCTATATAAGAAGTCATCCCGGAAGGGCCCGAAGTTTCACCGATAGAATCTGAAGCTGACCAATGAAATGGGGCGCGCTTGTTTTCATCTTTTCCGGAGCCTGTCATGCCGATTTCTTCCCCATAATAAATGAAAGGATTTCCTGGCATAAAGAGGTACAAGGCGGCAGCCATCTTTTGTTTTGCCAGATCATTGCTGAAATAGACGGCAGAGCGATCCAGGTCGTGGTTTGAAAGAAAAGGCGCGTCTATAGCGTCGGGGTTTGACTCTAATAATGCTTGCCTAGATTTTATAAGGTTGTTTGAGAAGTACTCTCCCGCTCCTTGGCCAATGGCATTTGCTATGATTCCTGTCTGCTGGGCGAAGGGAAAGTTGAAAAGAGAGTTTATGCCGCTAGCGGCATAGGCGTTGATTTCAGCTGCTGCGCTCCAAACTTCTCCTACTAGGAAGACATCTTTTTTTACTGATCTGCAATAATCAGAGAACCATTTGATGAATTCCACATTTTGCCCTTGGTCGCTGTAGATATGCTTTATTGCATCAAGCCTGAATCCGGCCACCCCTTTGTCAAGCCAGAATTTGGCGATTTTCTCAATCTCTTTTTTGACGTTCTCGTTGTCAAAGTTCAAATCAGGCATTGCGTCGACGAATACCCCCTGATAATACAAATCCTGCGGGCCTCCAGTCCCGAAAGGGTGGAAGCCGGTGGTCAGCGTGTCTTTTACGTTGTAATAAGCCGCAAATTCTCCGGGAGCGCCTTCCGCCAACTCTTCAGCCGCCTTTAAGAACCATGGGTGCTGGTTTGAGGTGTGGTTCAGCACTAAATCAATTATGACTTTTACGCCTCGATTTTTGCATTCTTTCAACAAGTTCTCGAAATCCTTCATTGTGCCGTATGCAGGATCAATGCTGAAATAGTCAGTTACATCATATTTGTGGTAAGAAGGAGAAGGCATTATAGGCATAAGCCAGATGCCGTCTACATGAAGGCTGGTCTTTGAGTCGGGATTCTTATCGTTTATGTAGTCCAGCCTTTGCGTGATTCCGTTGAGATCTCCCATTCCATCGCCATCGCTGTCATAAAATGATCCCACGAATATTTCATAGTAATTGCCGTAGAGCGGATCCGTTACCGCAATTCCTCCGCTGCATCCGCAAACAGCGGCAATCGCCGCTATCAGAAGCAAAATCAAAATTGTAATTCTCCGCATACTAATAACCTCCAGTCATCTAAAGAGACACCTATACTTAAGAGCAGTTAATGCAACGGTTTTGGACTCTGATTGCCAATTGAAGCATTGCATGCTGATTTGCATATGAGATTACCTGTTTTGGAATTTGCTGCATGAAATAAGATAATCAAGATGCAAATAGATGCATTTGGCTGCAAATCAGCGTATAATCAGTGGACGCAAAAAAATTTGCCTTGCTTGGCCCCGTCCTCGCTAAAGCAATCGGTTGCGTACAGGCCGCGCTTTACCGCTCTAGCTTCGCCACTTCTTATCAAGCGCTTTACTTTCCCATGATGCTTTGCCGGCGTGAGCAGTTTGCCGCCCTTGCTCAGAGCATAAAGCATAATAAATATCTCCGACTTCCATGCGCTTTCGCATATAATGCCGCATTTTTGCGGTTGGCTGCCGTCCGCCAAAGCTGTTCCAAGGTTTTGCATGCCTGCGGCGCAACCCCGCCCGTAGAGACTGCTTAACTGCAAGCCGCAGAGTTGCGGACTGCGACGAACGTACGTCTGCGCATATGCATTCTCGTACAGTGGAGGCAGTTAAGGCTTAGGCAAGCCCCTTAGGCAGTGGGTTGCTGGCAATCTTCTTTAAGTTTAAGAATGCTGCCTTGCGCAGCGCTTAAAAGCCGTATAAAAAATCAGCTTTTTGTGCAATTAGGGATTTCATTATGATTATCTCACGAATGGATAGTTAATGGAAGCTGTTTTTATATCTAACTCCTAATGTGCATTTTGAAAAATCACAAAATATCTAACAATATAAATGTGACTTTTGAAATCAGACTTAAAATTAATTGTGAAATGTGTATATCGATCCAAGTAGCAAAGTCTGAATTATAGTTGCAATTCAGTTCATTATACTTAAAAAGCATAGAACATTGAAAATATTTCTACTAGATCGAAAAATGCACATTAGGAGTATCTAAATGATATAAAGCGAAAAACCAAGGCTTGAGCTTGGCAGAGAAAGAAATCTTCTCGGGATGATTGTTGCTTTTTAGCTGGAATTGAACTATATTCATTATATACTTGACGCGCATTTGCAACTCCGGATTATGCATTGGATCATGAGCGCTTAAACCCATAATCCAATTCATAATCCGGCGCGCTTGGATGCGCGTCAGCATAATGGGCCCGTCCAAAGCGACTTGGGCAAGTTACTTAAATAAGCTGGAGTTCAGCAGGAAATCCAGCATCGGACGAGCATGATGCAACAGGAAGCGGAATCCGGGCAGCCGGACAAGAATGAATACGGAGGTATTGGAAGTTATGTTGAATGTCGGTATCGCTGGAGCTTGGCACGTGCATGCAAAAGATTACTTCTCCCAGCTCAAGCAAAGTAAAAGGGTTTCAATCACTGCGCTATGGGATGAAGATGAGGGATTGGGAAAGCCGTGGGCTGAGGAAAGAGGTCTTGACTTTGCGGCGGATCTTGACGAATTTCTTTTTGGCAGAGGCTTAGACGCAGTTGTTGTTACAACCCCGACCGCCTCGCATAAAGATGTGATCGGAAAAGCGGTTGCGGCAGGCAAGCACGTCTTTACGGAAAAGGTATTGGCGGCAGATTCGGAGGAAGCGAGGCTTATAGCGGATCTGATTGAAAAGTCTAATGTCTCTTTCGCTATTTCCTTCCCGCTTTTAAGCAACCCTAAAATCCTGTACGCAAAAAAGCTTCTTGATGAGAAGGCCTTGGGAACAGTCACCGGAGCCCGCTTTCGCCGAAGCCATAGCGGAGTATCAGACGGATGGCTTCCGAAGCGCTGGTTCGATGTTTCTAAATCTTGCGGAGGGGCGATGATGGATTTAGGCGCGCACCCGGCATATATACTGCCATTTCTATTCGGTGCGCCGAAGCGTGTTTCAAGCTTCATGACCAGCCCCTACGGAACTGGCAGCGATGAAAACGCTATCATGCTTTGCGAGTTCGAAGGAGGACTGATTGCGTCTGGTGAAACGGCATTTGTAACATACGGCGTTCCAGACTTGCTGGAAATCTATGGTACAGAAGGCTCCCTGTTCATTCATGGCGATGAAGTCCACATTGCCTCAAAAAGCCTGGCGGCTTCAGGAATTGCCTCTGGAAAGCCCGCCAAGCTTCCTGACGCACTGCCGTCACCAGTCATTCGCTTTATTGACGCGGTGGAAGCGGGAGAGAAATCTCCTCTGAATTTAGGGACAAAGGACGCTCTGACCCTTACCCGCATGATTGAAGCCGCATATCTCTCAGCGAGCGGCGGCGTCTCTGTGAGCTTCTGACGCTCAGGATTCCGTGCGACTGACGCGGAAGCTAATTTTAAGGATTGTTTGCTTGCGCCGTAATCGATATGCTGAATTCATTTCCAAGCAGATGCAACAATTGCAGCTATTGAAATCTGCGCTTATCCGGCCTATAATTTTTACAGGGCTTGTTTTCGCCCAAAAAGCTAACTTGAATGTAGAAGCTTTTTATTCTTGAAGGATGCAAAGCGCGGATATGCTGATGCGCAGTCAAATGTCACGATTTTGGAAGCTATCCAATTAGGAATTGCATAGCCGTCCCGAAATCGGGGCTTTCCAATGCGCACCAGTATATTCGCGCTTTGCTTATGAACCTCTATGACGCTGAGCTTCACCGCCAAGGGTGAAAATATTAAGCCAATTGTGTCTTTGAGACATGTACAAATGTCCATAAAATTTATTTTCTTACTAAAGTACCTGCTTTGGAACTTGACTGTGCAGCGAGTGCGAAACGCCGATATCAATCGCGCCTTGACAGCGCTGAATTCACGCATTTAGGATTCAGAGCCAATGGACAGTCAAGCTCCAAAGATAGCTGCATATTGCGAATCGGCATGCATATGCATGCATATATATCAGTACGGCATGACGCTTAGAAAGGCTGCGGAGGTGGCAAAATGAATTTATTGCAGGCTAAGATCGTTGAAAAGGGTCAGATACTTCCAGGGGGTATCTTGAAGGTGGACAGCTTTTTGAACCATTGCATGGACTGGGAAGTCTACAAGTGGATGGGGGAAGAATTCTACCGCCTGTTCAAGGATGACGGAGTTACGCGGATTTTGACGGTCGAAGCGTCAGGCATAGGAATTGCCGCAGTGGCAGCGCAGTCATTCCATCTCCCGGCAGTGTTCGCCAGGAAAACTGAGGGCAAGAATATGGATTCAGATATTTTCTCTACGCAGGTGCGCTCTTACACAAGGGACAGGGAATATAAGATTACCGTCTCTAAAAGTCATATACTTCCAAGCGACAGAGTGCTTTTGCTGGATGACTTCCTGGCTAACGGACAGGCTTTGATGGGTCTTTATTCCATTGTGCAGGACGCCGGCGCAACGCTTGTTGGATGCGGCATAGCAATCGAAAAGAGTTTCCAACCGGGAGGCGCGCTCATGAGATCCAAAGGGGTCAGGGTAGAGTCTTTGGCAGTTATCAAGGAAATGACGGAAAACGGCATTGCATTTGAATGAAAGGCAATAAAAGAGAGGGCGGGGCTGACTTCACAGCCCGCTCTCTCTAATTCTGGTTTGCATATGAAAATGCTATTTCATATCCTCTATCAACAGATAAAACTTTAGATGTGAAATTTCCGGCCAAATTCAGAAGCGATCGTCCTATTGGCAAAAACTATCAATCCCATTACATTAAGATACGAGAAGAAGGCAGCCGCAATGCTTGGTTGAATAGGCTCCATGGCGATAGATATCATCAGAATCAAAGGCATGAACGCGGCGGCGCAAAAAGCTAGTTGATAGAGAAGAATATCCCGCAGCATATGCCTTTTGGCTACGACTAGGATATTGGCCACTACTAGGAAGCTGACGAATACAATCGGCATCCCATAGGATACAGACCAGGTTATGTGGCTTACGGTTTCTTGGCTGAACGCGAAAGCGTTGACATCAATGAGAAGGAGCGCAATTGCTACTGCATGGGCGGACAGCTTCATGCCAAGAGACAATTCCTTTTTCAAGGTTATCCATCCCAATCCCCAAGCATATAGCACAAATGCAGCGAAGACCGCGCTCCAAAGCTTTCCGTTCCATGTTAAAGCATTAAGCGCTATGGTTGTTGCGACAAGCGCGGCTGAAACAATTGATCCCGCTATCAAGAAAACTTGCTTTCTGCTTTTTCTCTGTTTGAACATGGGGTATGATTGCTCGGCTTCAGAATGATCTCCTTGTGAGAGGATTCCATGGCAAAGCGGACACCTGTCGGTCTTGGTTGAGACGGATATATTGCATCTCAAGCATTTTTTCATAATATCACCCTTCACGGAAGTTGCTTTGTATTGAAATATCCAAGCCTTCACCTGACAAAAAAGTGAAAAACAGCTTTTCGATATCTGTTTCATATATGGATCTTGAAAAGCTTATTGTTGTGACTCCTCCGCAGGATATGACTCCTACGCCATGCGTGCTTTTGCTTCCCATTGGAAGGTGGACTGAAAAGTCTCGAACCATTCCTGACATGGAGGGAGGAAGGGCTACCTGTCCGAGATTGGATATGGTAGCGGTTTTGATCTTGTTGTCCAAGTTGCTTAAAACAACGCGGATGCCGGCATTTTTAATGAAAAGCGGAACCATTCGAAGCCCAAGGTTTCTCTCCATGGCAACATTCGCGTTTAACGTGCGCTGAAGGTTGGCTTTGTTCAAGCCGGTCTCGAACTGGGTTTTAAGCGTTTCCACCAGCTCGCTGAATTCCATTCGGCCTTCAGCTGATGTATAGAAGAATAAAGTGAAGTTGCGCAAGGTTTGGGAATCGCAAATTTTTCTCATATTTACTGGTACGCAGATGTTCACAGGTTTGTCTGATTTTTTTGCATCTTCAGTGCTTGAAATGCAAAAAGTCAATGCTGCAGCTAAATATTGGGTCAGAGTAGCCCCGCATTTTTTTGCAAGGCTTAAGAGAGCGCTTGTTTGCACTCTTCCGGTAATGACGCCTATGCCTTCTCTTAGAACAAGCCTTGAACCGCGTATGTGGTAGGCTCTTTTGACAGTTGCGCGCTCTCTTTTGGAAGAGGTGTAGTTCTTGATGAAACTGTCTTCGATTTCTCTAGGATCGGGAGTCTGGCTGGCTGTCATTACTAAGCCGTTGTTTTCCATCTTATGACCTTTAAGCTCAAAATATCTAAAAAGGATGGCTTTGAGCATCTCCATCGCGCCGTATCCGTCGCAAAGGCTATGGAAGGCTTCCATGCTTATCCTGCGGTTGTAGTAGTAGAATGTAAAAAGATAATTGTTATTTTCGTGAGAATCGATGTTGTGATTTACATATGGGGGTTCAGGCCTTACGACCGGGTTTTTCTCGTTGTACTCGCAGTAATTCCAAAACAAGCCGCTCTTGAGCCTTACATACATGGATGGAAATCTGGGCTTAAGATCAACGACAGCCCTTTGCAGGCATTCAGGATCTATGACATGATCCAAATTGGCGGCTATGCGGAAAACGCAGCTGTCGCTGGCATTTCGCATGGCGGGGTATATATGGGCTGCATTGTCTAGCTTGTACCACCTGGAATTGCCTATTTGCAATCCATCCATAGATTCACTCCTATCCTTGATTGCCGTGCAGGCTGCATAGTGTCGAATGTCGTTCGCATTGTTATAAAATCAGCCTAAAAAAGAAAAATGACTGCCGGCATATAATGCAATTATAACTGCTAGAGGTTATAAGCGCAATACGTTTTGAATGGTTTCAAGCCAGGAGTAAACCCAGGAGCATAACCTGGAAAATGAAGGCTTGGCTAGTTTCAGATAAGACTGCATAACACAATATAACCATATCGTCGAAAACTATGCTGTCTGCAGGCGAATATTGCATAGGAAGATATTCGCTTTAAAGCATTTGAACATTTACGGCATGGCGGGTATAATATGATATAGGATAGCATGCGGAAACTTCTTTCTTTCTATAATGACGCGCATTGGAGAGTTCGGATTTAGAAGCCTGGCTAACTATGCTGATTAAAGGAACATTTGATGTAAATCAGTATAAATGGATAGCCATATCTCTTGAATGCGACAAGAATAATGCTATAACAAAAAATTGAAAGGCGGTGCGACATTTTGCCTGATCTGCCCATAAAAGCTACATCAAATTCTAAGCCCCAAGCGCAGGAAGGACGATTGAAGATGATTCGGACTCCACAAAAAAGAGATTTCCTTCCATGCAAAGAGCAAGGCGCGGGAAGCCATGCCTTTAGAAAGGCTGACGTCTTTTCAGATGCCGAAGCTAGGCTTTTTGGCAAAGAAAAGGCCATTTTCACTCGATGTCATGTATTCGACGGCATAGAGCTTTTTGACATAAGCATATCTGGAACTTTTTCAGTTGAGCTGGAAGCGATGCCGGATACTATCGCTGCCAGCTGGTGCAGTGAAGGACGGCTTGAGTGTGAATTTCAGCATTCTAAGCATCATTGCGCTGGAAATGGGAGCTTTTCTCTCTTTAATCTCTCCCGCCCTCCAAAACGATTGAATTTCCCGCTAAAAAGCTACAAAGGCATAGTTGTTTTCTTCGACATGGCAAAAGCTTCTCAGTCTTTGCAGAAGCTTTCAGAAGATTTAGGGTTTCACGCTGTAAACCTCAATCTAATACGTGAAAATCTTTGCTCAGGACCGTTTCGATCCATGCACGCCTCGGAAACTGTTGAGCGCATTTTTTCTGAGATTCGCAAAGCGCCTGAATTAATAAAGGAAGGCTGCATCAGGCTTAAGATTCTGGAACTCCTGCTTTTTCTGAGCTTGAATGAAATAAGCCTGGAGGAAAGCCAGTGCAGATATTTCAATAAGATGTACATTGAAGCTGTGAAAGAAATGCGGGAGCATATGGCTTCTAACCTGAACAAGCGCTTTACTCTTAAAGAGCTTTCTGATATGTTTAAAATACCATTCACATCGCTTAAAAACTGCTTCAAGTGCGTCTATGGCGCTCCAATTGACACATATATGCGTGAGTATCGCATGCAGGCAGCTGCGGTCATGCTTCGAGACACTAAGTGGGGCATAGCGGAAATAGCAGAAAAAGTAGGTTATGATTCGCATGCCAAGTTTTCTGCAGCCTTTAGGGCATCAACCGGGTTTACTCCTTCAGGATATCGAAAGGCTCAAGTCTGACTAATGCCAAGCGGCTGCACCGTATGGTTAGTCTCGGCTAACTTTTTGAAGGGATAGGCATTGAAAGTGATTCTATGCATGCGCTGGCTATGAAAAGGCTCGCTTAGCCTTTCAAGGCCTTTTTCACAGGCAAAGCAAACAATGCAAAAAAGGCCTTGAAAAATCTTTTAAATATGCAGTATAGGCTGAATCTGCTTGCCTTTCATGGCTTCCAGGATCGTATCAACGAGAAGAGGGCCGTAGAATGCCAAGGATCGTGTTTTCTTCAAGGGATCATCCTGATAGAACGGTACAAAGTATACATTTCTGGTGTTAAGCAAAGCTCCGATATTCTTTGCGTTTGCGCTTAAGCCGTCATTCGTTGAGATGGCGATTATTAAGGGCCGCTCGTTTCTCAAATGTGCTTTTGCGGCCATTGTTACCGGCGTATCTGTTATGGCGTTTGCTATTTTGGAAGCAGTATTTCCTGTGCAGGGCAAAATCACTAAAACATCCAAAAGCTTTTTCGGCCCAATAGGCTCGGCTTCCTGAATGGTTTTAAACGCGTCGCGCCCAGTCATTTCTTTCAGCCTTTTCTGGGTCTCATTGGCCGATATGAATCTCGTATCCATTTTAGCCACATTTTCAGATATAATTGGGTATACATCGGCCCCTGCGTCCAAAAGCGACTGCAAATGCGCAAAAGCGGCTTCAAGCGTGCAAAAGGAGCCCGTGAGGGCAAAACCTACTTTTTTTCCTGATAGCTTAAGTTCAGTCTCCATAATTTACACCCCATTTCGAAAAGAATATTGTTCCAGGCAAAGCGCTTTGTTGTGCTGATAAATACAAATGATGAATCGCTTCAAATTCTATGCAATCATTCCTCAAGTTTAAGATTTTCAATGGTTTCCTTAATGTATGAAGCGGCTGTATAAGGAGCTGCTTTTCCGGGAAGGGATGGCGCAAAGATTAGTTTCACCCCCGCTTTAGAGCATGCCTGATCATCGAATCCGAAAGGCTTTGAGGCTAGATCTATGGCTATAACTCCTTTTTTCATGCAAAGTATCGAACTCTCTTCAAAGACTGCGAATGGTACGGTATTAAAAATAATGTCAATATTAGGAAGAATCTCATTCAGATTGGGATAGCTCACGGCATGATACCCGTAGGCTCTTATTTGAGACAAATCTTCATATTTTCTGGCAGAGGCGTATACATTTGCGCCCAGGCCATAGAGAAATTTGGAGAGTATTTTACCTATCCGGCCGAAGCCCGCAACAAGGACATTGCTGGAGTGAATAGTTTTTACTGAGCTTTCCATGGCAATCTGCAAAGCTCCCTCTGCTGTAGGTATGGCATTGAGGACAGCCATTTCCTCTCTGTCCAGCAGGTCGATAGCTGTAATCCCATTTTTTTCAGCCAGTCTGAGCGCATCGCTGTTAAACCTCCCGCCAGTGAGGATTTGCCCAGGCCTCATTGCGGAGAATAGGTCAGCAAGCGTTATCGTCTCTTTAAAATAAGGCATGTTAAGAATATGCCCTTTACTGAAGGGAATCGGACCGATGATGATATCCGCCGCTTTTGCGGCCGCGCATATTGTCTTGACGTCTTCTGAAAGGACGGAGCGGGAGCATCCAGCTTGCTCCACTGAATATCCGTCATTCAAGAGCAAATCATATAGATAGGCGCTTCGCGCGTCTCCGCCTAAAACTAGATAATTCAAAGCCTCACCTCCATTTTGGCTTTCGTTTTGATGAATGTTGACTGTTATATACTATGATAGCTAGGACATTTCGGTGAAAATGAACTGCGGCTGAGGGATCGAAAGCAGTGTCTTAATTATGCTGATCTGCATATGAAAGTTCCTATTGTGGAGCTTTATTAACAATCAACTCCAAAATAGGCGCACTGATTTTCATAGGAAACGGCCTAAGGAACGTTGAATGAAAATCGGTATACATTTGACTGCAAATCGGCATAGACTTAGGCTGGCAATTTTTGAGAAAAGGAAGATGAAAATGCTGCGAAAAAGAGTGTGTGTAATCGCTACGGGAGGGACTATAGCCGGAAGCGGCATTCTAGGCAAGTCTTCAGTGTATAGAGCTGGCCAAATCGGAGTTAAGGAGCTTATGCTTACGATTCCTGACATCAGCAGCATAGCGGAGGTGTCCGCTGTGCAGATGCTAAGCGTGGACAGCAATGAAATAACGCCTGAAAACTGGCTTGAACTTGCTAGGATTATAAATATGAAAGATTCTGAGGCTGATGGATTCGTAATAACTCATGGCACTGACACATTGGAAGAGACCGCTTTTTTCCTGAACCTGACAGTTCATACTGAAAAGCCTGTTGTCTTGACTGGCGCCATGCGGCCGGCAACTGCCGTGAGTCCTGACGGTCCGCTGAACCTTTATCAGGCTATATCACTTGCCGCGAGCGAAGAGGCCGCTTCAAAGGGAGTGCTTGTCGCTTTTTCTGAGGGGATCTATTCAGGACGGGACGTGGCGAAGATAAACACGGTCAAAGTCGACTCTTTTAGCGAAAACGACTTTGCATGCTTGGGATATATGAGAGACAATGCCTGCTATTTCTTTAAAGCTGCGCTTAAGAAGCATACGGTAAACTCAATTTTCGACGCGTCAGGCTTAACAGCGCTTCCAAAGGTTGAGGTAGCATATTTTTCTATAGGCGCAGACGCCTCCATTCTGGACGGTTTGGCTGAGAATTCTGAGGGGATTGTTGTTGCAGGCGCAGGAAGCGGAAACTTCAGCGAGTCGTGGGTGGAAAAAGTGGCAAAGCTCTCAGCCCGAGGCGTTCCAGTAGTAAGATCTTCAAGAAGCGCGAGCGGATTCGTGACCCCGAACCCATTTATGGACAGGGCGGAGAACAGCATCGCGGGCAACACGTTGCCGCCGCAAAAAGCTAAAATATTATTAAGCCTTGCCTTGACAAAAACATCAGATTATAAATGCATAAAGAAATGGTTTAATGAGTATTGACATGAAAAGCTATGCTGATTTGCAATGGGGCAATGATTGCAAAGATTTGACAAGCGCTTTAAACGCTCACTGCAGTGATGTCAAATTTATGGGGACTCGCGTGCGCAGGGAAGAGGATGAATTGCAGATAGAGGCGTAAATTTACTGATTTGCATATGAAGGTGCCGATTCTGGAACTTGATTGTACAGCGCCTCTAGGATAATCAAGCTTCGAAATCGGTACATTTGACTGCAGATCAGTATATCTGCGTCCTTCCCAGCATTCGCGCAAAGGATGCTTTTGAAGTTCTTAGTGAAGTTCTTAGCAAGTTTACAGGCCTTTCCCTCGCTGTCAGCCGCATTTATATTAACGCTGGCGTAGCGTTTAGGATTGGCATATAAAAAGCCCTGAAATCAGGGCTTTGAATTTTATTTCACATAGGATTCGTTCAACAATTAAGACTGGACTGGGCTGGCATGATTCGAACATGCGTATAATAGAGTCAAAGTCTATTGCCTTACCGCTTGGCGACAGCCCATTGTTTGGGTGTTGAAAGCGCGAAACGGGATTCGAACCCGCGGCCCTCGCCTTGGCAAGGCGATGCTCTACCACTGAGCCATTCGCGCAGATGCAGTTAGGGGGACTCGAACCCCCAAGGTCTAGGACCACTAGATCCTTAGTCTAGCGCGTATACCAATTCCGCCATAACTGCAAGCAACTAATACAGTATAAAACGGGAATTAAGGGCTGTCAATAGTTTTTTTGAAAAAACCTTTATATTTCACACTCGAATTTGTGAACCCTAATGATTATCGGCTTCGCTGGGTTTTTTAGGAGAGCGCGGCGCTCTCCGTTCCAAGCGGTATTCCGAGATTTCTGGTGATTCTCTGAGTAAGCTCCAGCTTGTGTCCCAAATCCAAGAAAGCGTAATGATTGTAGAACACCGTGACATTGGAGTGACCGAACCAACTTTGCATGATTGATATTATCGAAACAGCCTTTGATGCCGCCCTCTATGAACCAGCGCGCTCCGCTAAAGCCTTTCGCCATGTATTTCAGCGCGGCATGACAGCTCTTTTCAGGTCTGAAGCCGTGGGGAAAGTTCAGAAATGCAGGCTCGCAGACCGCTTCTGAAATCATGCGAAGAGCTTCTTGGATTAACTTGTCCGTAAAGGCCGGCATTCCCAATGGACGCATTTTGCCGTTGGACTTTTTGGTATATGTCCGTCTGGCGGGGTTTGGCTGATATGCTTCATCTGCAAGGGATTTTATGATTTTTGCCGCTTTCTCCCCGCTGAAGCCATCCGCCGCATCGTCATTAACGCCTTTGGCAGCCGCGCCATTGCTTGGGCATGGATTCCTGTACGCCGCATAGTACAGGCCGGGACGAAGCATATAGCGGCATAGCCGTGTAAACGCTTCGTCTTTGCTCTTTTCAGAGTTTCGCTTGATTCTCACCAAAATCTCCATTGTTGGCAACATT
>JAISZB010000367.1 GCA_031269465.1 Clostridiales bacterium
ATGTTCCTTTTTTGGAGCTTGATTATCCATTGAGTGGTGCGAAATGCCGATCTCGGCATTTTGCACTCGCTGTATAATCAAGCTCCAAAAAAGGCAATTTTATATGAAAAGCAGTATAATTGATCCCTCGTTTTTGGGAGGTTAACCATGACCGAATACACCCTCACACGCTCACGCCGAAAGACGCTTGCCATTCACATTAAAACTGACGGCGCGGTTGAAGTACGCGCTCCGCTCAGACTCGCAAAGTCGGAGATTGAGCGCTTTGTCAAGTTAAAATCGCAGTGGATAGAGTCGAAGCAAACGCAAATATCATTAAGGCAGCCTGCCGAACTGCGAGAGCTTCCGCCATCGAAATACGCGCCGGGCGAATTTGAACGAGCCGCTAGCGAAATCATAAAGATATGGGAGCAACGCCTTGACGTGACAGCTTCTTTCGTAGGCTTCCGTGCTATGTCTTCCCGTTGGGGCAGTTGCACGTCGAAAACCAGGCGCATTCGGATTAATACCGCACTTGCCCATTGCCCGAAGGAGTGCTTGGAATATGTCATAGTCCACGAACTGGCGCATCTGCGCGAGAACAATCATTCACCGAATTTTTGGAAGATTGTCGCGAAGGCGCTGCCTGATTACAAGTTGAGGCAGACGAAGCTAAAGGAATTGGCATGGCTGCTTAATGCGCAAGGTGGAAAGTAAAGGCGGCAGAGCGAGAACTTCTTTTATGAAAAGTTGAACAAAAGGATGCGATTGCTTCTGCGAGAAAGCTCGCCCTGTCGCTTATTTACTGATTTGCATATGAAAGTTACTATTTTTGTTTTGATTATACAGCGAGTGCGAAATGCCGTTTTGGCATTTAGAACCGCTCAGTGGATAATCAAAAACAAGAAAAGATGCAGTGGCTGCTATCGGAATACATAATACCTGTTATAGATTCCTAAACTTTCACGTCTCACATCAAGCTCCAAATAGGCATCATAAAGTGGATCGGATTTGCGGCAAGCTGGCGCATGCAGCGATTGCGGGGATATATTAATGATGAGCCTTAATAATTATAACGACTTCATAGAAATCCTTCTTGCTTCCGGATTTTCCATCGGCGGCGGAAATGACGAGGGCATCTATGCCATTGTTGGTTACGACTGGTTGAATGTGCCGCCTGGATCGCCAATCATCTGGCATACTGGCGACGCTGAAACCGATCCGTGGGAGTGGCGAGTCCGCGTCCTAAACGAGCGCGATGACATCGCTTACTCAAAATGCTTTTTCAGAAAGTCAGGGTATATTACTAGAGAATTTTACCCATATTTCCTTGCGCTGCGGCGAGGTGAACGCGAGTTTGCCGACGAGTACGCAGACGGATTGATTAGCCGCTGCGCCAAACGCATATATGATGCTGTAAATGAGTACGGTGAGTTGCCGATTAATAAAATTAAGACACTCTCCTGTTTTGCTCGGGATGAGAAAAGCAAGTTTGATTCTGCGCTGACGGAGCTTCAAATGCGCTTGCATCTCACGATTTGCGGGATAAGTCGCCGGATGAACGCCAAAGGCGAGGAATACGGGTGGAACACGACGATGTTCTGCACAACTGAGAGGTTTTGGGAAAATACAGATGTGTTCTTAAACGCCTCAAGGCTCAATGTAACTGAAGCTTACGCTGCAATCCGCGAGCGCGCGCTGCAACTCAATCCGGTTGCTGATGAGAGGAAGATACGCAAGTTTGCTTACGGTAAGTAGCAAACAAACGTCCATTTTACATATACTGATTCGCACAGGCGAGTTTCAGTTTAGAAGATTGGTACAAGTATAGGACACGGAACGCAGGGAGTATCAGCTTTATTAGATATGGCGGTATGCGCAGTAAATCACCCCATAGCCAAAGCCAGGGGCTTGGAAACAAGCCCTGATTGACTAGCCTAAGTCTTAAGCGGCTACGCTGTCCAAGAATATCCTATAGGTGCTCCGGGACGTTTGCTCGCACCGGAATCTGAGGCTTAGCATTCGCTAAGAATGCGCTTTTCAAGCCTGCAGGTTGCGGTTTGCGGCTGAACAGTCTTGATGGGTAGAGACAGTGCTGCAAACATACAAAACCTTGGAACAGCCTTGGCGAAGCGCAGTCAGCCCTAGAAATAGGGCATTATGCGCCAGCGGCGCGAAGGAAGGCGGTAAATATGGCTGGTGTTGACGGAGGATATGCCCTTTGCCACCGAGGGCCGCCTCAGCAGAATGCTCGATATGCTGGATTTATTGTCGAACCGCCAAAAAAGCATTGAAATGGACATCGGCGAAGCTGCTTCCGAGTTCGCCCCGCAAACAGGGCTGCCGGAGACGATTCCGGGAGTCGGCCCGGCCGCCGCCCGCAAAATGGCGGGCGTCATATGCCGCATGCTGAAGGACAATGCAGCCTGCAGCGGAGAATGCTACTAGGAGGCAAAAAAAGATATGCTGAGTCCAGCAAGAGAAAGATTTTGCTGAAGCGGGCAGGCTGGGCTGTACTCCGGCTCCATCCGGCAATCTTGCCCAGCGGCATGCCTCCTGCAATTTCCGGCATTCCTCCCATCCCGAGACGGCTGCTTGAACATGCAGCTTCTTGCGCGAAAGCCATAGCGGCGGATGGCTTATTAAGCGCTCTTTATTGCTGCATATTGCTAAATATTGGCTTTTCTCAAATTTACAGAACTAAAACGCGACTTTGCGCAAGCGGCGCCGCCTTAAGTAGTTTCGTACTAAACTGCCTTTTTTGGAGCTCGCTGTATAATCAAGCTCCAAAAAAGGAACATTTGATGAAAAGCGGTATATTGTACGATAGTACGGAATATATCCAGCCGATAAATCCAGGAGAGGATGCGGGAAGCAAAACGATAGGAAAAGAAGAGCTGTACGCCGCCGAGGCGGAGCTGAGGGCCGGCATAGCTGATTTGCTCTCAACTAGAAGAGTTTTTAGAAGCGCAAGGCGCAATGTGAAGGCAAGACATCGCCTGGCCAGGTTCAACGGTCGAGTCCGTTCAAAGCATAAAGGCTGGCTCGCTCCATCTACAGAAAACAAGATTCAGACCCATATCAAAACAGTGGATAAGGTACATAAAATACTGCCGATTGCAGAGGCTACGCCTTCGATATTCAGAAAATCAAGAATCCTGATATATCAGGAGCGGAATGCCGGCAAGGCGGTCAGCAAGCTGAAGCTGGACTAGAAGCGAGGGCAATCTTTCAGAGATGCCGCGTTCATGGGGATTATGGGACGGGCGTTCTGCAACGGGTTCAAGGAAGAACATCCGAATGAGGGCATGACTAGCGGATATTTCGCTAAAACACGATAATCAGGAATGGACCGGAAAAGAATCACGCGGCAGACTAGAGGCGCATTAGCGGCAATCCGAAATCCATTCCGCTAGATACAGTTAAGCAATCCCTGAAACTGTGTTAAAACAGGTATTCTATCGGATAATGTGTGAAATCAAGACCTAAACCAAGTTTTATTATATAATAAATTATAAATATTCTATTGAATATTTATTACGTTATATTTGTAGTATTATATGTGCTCTTTGGTATGCAGGCAAAAAATGCGACAGGCTTCATGCCAATCGCATTTTTTCATTTGGAAATTGTATCGCCTGTTTGAATGGCCTTATAGTGACATATTCCTGCCGCATAAAGAGGTGGGGGCTTCTCGCGCCATGCGCTCATCGGCGCAGGCATTTTACGAGCCAGCCGCATGCGTCCCGTTGCTGTCTGCTTTTATTCTCAGGCTGCCTGCAGCATGCGCAAAGCTTCGTTTTTGATGTTTACCTGCTGCTTCTGAAATCCCAAAATACTTGCCCGACTTGAGCATGTAGCCCCTCGTTGATAATAGCGGTGCCGCAATGCAGAAATGAATCCCTGTGCATATGCTGGGTGGTTGGCAACTGCGCTCAAACTTATGCAACGTTAATGGAGCATTCCTTCTTTACCCTCTTTATGATCTATTCTTTGCTTTGGAGATTGGCGGGAGGAGTCAAGTTCAGATAAGCTTGAACGCACTCTTCCTCGCCACCATCATAAATCTCGACATTTTTAT
Source organism: Clostridiales bacterium (assembly GCA_031269465.1). Taxonomy (GTDB): domain Bacteria; phylum Bacillota; class Clostridia; order Lachnospirales; family WQUN01; genus JAISWZ01. The sequence continues at coordinate 4,061 of JAISZB010000367.1, forward strand.
AGGATTTATCATCGATTGAGTCAGCCTGCAAGGCTGTTGGAATGTTGGCAAGCAACAGGCAAGCTATCCAGACAATGAGCAATTAAGGTCATCTCCCTTTTGCTTCTTATTTTTTCCATTAGCATATGATGCAAATTAAGCAAAAAGAACGCATGGATGCAAGCATTTTATTTTAAGCAAAGAGGGCAATGGCATATGCATTGCCCAAAGAGACATTTCCGTTAAGCAGAGCGTGCCAATTATGTGCAAATCCAATATTAACAGTATAAAGGATTTCGACAAATGCTGCCATGCGCTCGGCGAAAAGACTGATTGCTGGAATTTCCTGCTCTCCAGAATCAAGATCAAATTCTGTAGCTTTTGCGGCCATCTCTCCGAATCCGGTGCGCTTCAGGAGGATTCCGTAGCCACCCGGATGAAGGTTCTTGATGCTCGCATCAGGCAGGCAGATCCCAGTTTTCTATTTTACTCATGAGTTCAAAGGATGGATGGCCCCGTTCGAATAAGGACGGCCCCGTCTGCCCCGCCGCCTTTTTCCGAAAGCGGATCCAGACTCCTTTCAGCCATGGACCTCCCGCCTGTCGAAAGGAGTTCAATCTCCGCGCCGACCGCAACTTGGCTGTATGTGCCGCATGAGATCGAAGCCTGCGCCGTAGGCGCGCCCTTGTCCTGACTCAGGCATCCGAACGCCTCCTCGGGCGTCTCAGAGTTGGGCGGCGCGCTCCAAGCCCTGCAGCCGAGCCATGTTTGGAAATACGTTTGAACTTCTCCCGCTTTATTTTGGTTCCCACTTCGCGGAAAGATTGTTGCGACGCCTCCAATTCCAAGCCTTCACTTGCGAATATCCACAGGATCTTCTTTAAAATGGATGTTCGCAACAGGGACACGGCAGTGCTCATCAGCCGATAGAAAGGCAGATTCTATCTGTTTCATGTGAAATCTATAAGCGTCATCCTAGCCGACTCAAAAAACTACTTATCCGACAAAATCACCACCGTCTTGCACGAGCCGTCAGCTTCGGAGTGGACATGCTGGAACAGCTTGATAAGCTGGCCATGCGACGGCCACAAGGAGAATGTTGACCTGATTGCCTTCATCGTCCATCAGGAGATTAAGGTTTCAGCTTGACGCAACAGATTGACTGGCTCGCCAAAGTGCTGATGAAAACCGGTAAAATATCGGCTTAGCTTTTTATTGCCTCATTTTGATGTTGTTGCTCAAATAGCATGGGGCAACGCGCTCTCAGAGTTTGAAAGAACTGGCGATCGAGATGTGGAAAATGGGCGTGATGGAGGTTGCCCTGCAAAATGCGGGTCAGTGCCGGTCTGTCAGTCGCTATACTGATTTTCTTAGAAAAATACCTTTCTTGGAGCATTGAATGAAAATCGGTATATGTGGACAGTAAAATGAATCTGGCTCTGATCTCCCAGGATGGCGACCGGTGTTATGCGGATGGACAAAAGGCCATGAGCACCCAGCTTTCCAAACTTGCCCGCAAAGAATTGCATCTTGAAATCAAGTATAAGGGCTGGGAGCAGGAATAGTATAAATTGCAATATCAAATGCAACAGATGCCATAGGGATTTTTTTCCTTTCACCAAATGGAAGACGTAGGAGCAGGGGTCTGGTGGCGGCGAAGGCGCCGCTCCGCCCCTTGCGCTGTTTTAAGGATCTCTATCTCAAACATTTCCGCAGGAGTCTTGCGACCCAGAATTTTCCTGGGAAGGCTCTTGCTCCAGTCCGCCGCCTTGGAGATCAGCTGCGCGGGCATGCCGTCCGCGCTTCTCCATTTTTCCACGAGCGGCGCGGAAGCCCGCTGCGGCGCTCGCTGGCCCCCTTCTCGAAGCTTGAGCGGGGATGGCGGAAATAGACGGCGCGCTCCACGGCGCCGCCCCGCCCCGCGAACTCCCGGCCGTTGCCGCCTGCATCGCTTTTGAAGGCGCCGCAGGCCGCCTCGCCGAAGCTTCCGGCAACCTGCCCGGCCGCTGGGCTCCGCGGCGATCCGGCTGCGCGCCTTCCTCTCGACTATCGCCGGAACTGCGGACTTGTCCGATTTCTTTACTGCGGCCGAGCCGATTTCCCATTGGCCGGACTCCTCGCGGATCCCCGCCGCTTCAGGCCGCCCTTCGACGCCCGCCCCCAAGCCCTCCCGCTTCGGCGGGCTTTCTCGCTTTTGGGCTTGCGCCGAGCCTTCAGCGCCAAATCTATATTCTTAATCGTCATAACGCCCGGATCTATGCAGTTGCATGGCGTTTTGGCGCAAAGGGCGTGCTTCCCCGAAAGCTCCGGCTCCAGCTGCGCGCCCCGCCGCCGCGTCGGGCGGCCGCCCCTCCCCCGGCTTCTCGCCGGCGTACGCCATAAAATCGGGGCGTTCAGCGATTTTCAGGGGCTTGCGGCAATTCTTGCGGCTTTTTCCATGCGCCGCCCCGCCCGTCTCGGCGAAATACTCGAGCCTCTCCGCCGAATCGCCGTCCAGCCGCCTCGCCGTCCCGCGCTCCGTCCCGCGGCCGGCGGCGGCCTCGCCCCCGCCGATCCCCGCCGCGATGGCCGGCGCGCCGGGCCCCTCCCCCGAAAGCGCCTTGATCTCCCCGCGCTCGAACGGCGGCAGGCGTTGAAGCGTCCGGCTTTCTGCGCTGCACTTGCATTGATCCACAGGGATCCGCCCCTTCATTTTTGTTTCGCAAACTAAATGACGCCGTGTTTCCCTATGGATTTCTACTGGCTGTATCTGTTGCATTTCATTTTACAATGAACCATTCAGAAAGTTTTTTTGAAATGCGAGCAAGGGATTGAGCCATCATTTATTCTGACGCTTATTCTCATAGATTATTAGGAGATTATTCTATGCTTCAATGGATGTCAAATAATATAATTCAAAAAAATTGCCTAGGAGTCGCACTCATCTTTAAAAGCTGGGATGAATCTGAGAGGTCTTCATCTCGCGCTAATGCGCTTATTACAGCTGCGCTGAATTGGCTTTTATAGAGTCCAAGGCCAGCAAATAAAGAAAATCCTGCTGAGCCATAATATTCCTTATAGTTCTGATTATAAAGCTTAGGAAAAGAATATTTGTCTGCCAAGCTTCTGCCTGGCAGTTGCTGAAGCCTGTCTGTGCTGCAGAAAAACGCATTGAGAGCTAAAGAGGGAGACAGTGCATAAAGCATTTCAATTTCGCGCGTCTCCAAATAGGAAGCAAACGAATTTATTCGCTAAAACTTTTGTATGAATCAGCAAAACATCTCAATTGATTAAAGGGCATACTGATTTGGGTATGAAAGCTCCATTTGCCTGGAAATCGTTATATTTATGCGTAGATGAACCAGGGGATTTGAGGCTTCATGCTAAAGCAGCGAGTGCGAAATGCCTATATCAGCATTTCGCACCTTGAAAGGGACAACCAAGCTCCAAAATAGTTGCATTTGGCTGCAAATCAGCGCAGCAGGCTTTTCATCAGGAAGGCTTGATTTATACTGATTTTCATTCATTGTTCCTTTTTTGGAGCTTGATTATCCATTGAAGCTTGTATAATCAAGCTCATAGAGTGTCCACTTTCCATTTGAGCGTCAAGATCCAAAAAAGAAGCGTTAGTACGAAAGTAGCCGCAGAGCTTGATAAAATCAGCCATTAAGCTTTGATATCAGATGGATTTAGAAGATGAACTTTGTCTTTCTGACGATTTATTCGTTGCTTTCATCCTTGGCGGTGAAGCGCAGCGTCATAGGGGTTCACATGCAAATAGTATACCTGCGAGCGTTGCCTCTGGAAAGGAAGGAGCAAGTTCAAAGAGGCCGGGCAGAGGATGATCCGGCATATCGGTTGCGTCCGCGACCAAAATGCCTCGGTTAGGCGCCGCAAACGCATGGCTTTAGGGCTGGCCTGGAGGCGCCCCTCCCATCGCGTGGTTTTAGCGGATAATCCGCGCTCAAAATCGGAACTCGCAGTGCAAATCCGCATAACTGAAAATGCTTTGACATTTCATTTGAAAAGCTGTATATTTTGACAGAGGCTATTTGACTGCTGGCATGTATAAAGGGGGATGACAATGCTAGAGCAACTGAAGAGCCGGGTATTAAAGGCCAACCTGCTTTTGCCGAAATACAGCCTCGCCGCCTTCACATGGGGCAATGCTTCCGGCATAGACAGGCAACTTGGGCTTATTGCAATAAAGCCCTCCGGAGTGGAATATGATGAGATGACCTCTAAAGACATAGTAATTGTCGATATGGACGGGAAACCTGTGCAGGGGAGTTTGAAGCCCTCATCAGATACTTCTACTCACATAGAGCTTTATAAATCCTTCCCCGGCATTGGGGGCGTAGTTCATACCCATAGCAAATGGGCGACGATTTTCGCTCAGGCTGGAAAAGACGTAAAAGCTTATGGGACGACTCACGCCGACTATTTTTACGGGGCTGTGCCATGTACGAGGCCTATGAAGCCGGAGGAGATAAACGGCGAGTATGAGAGGGAAACAGGGTTAGTAATTGCGGAGAGATTCTCAGGACTCGACCCGCAACAGATTCCGGCTGTCTTGGTTCATAGCCACGGCCCATTTGCCTGGGGTAAAGACCCTCTGGATGCGGTGCATAATGCCGTTGTGCTTGAAGAGGTCGCTATGATGGCATGGCATTGTGAAATGATCGACAAGGGCATTGGGGCTATGCAGCAAGAACTCCTGGACAAGCACTTTCTGCGCAAGCATGGCGCGGGGGCGTATTACGGGCAGCTAAAGTGACGCTAAGCCGGCGGAGCGCTTGAATGCTCAAAGATGAAGGCTTGAAGAGAAAAGCCTATAACCCAAGTCGCATTCAAGGGAAGAGCAGCCGCTTTGAAATCCGCATACTGCGTCGGCTAAGAATGCTCAGTGTTGAAGGAAGGCGGGCTTATGAAGGTAAAATGGAATTGCCAATACAATGTTATTATTACTCCACAGACCTATATTGAAGAAGAGCTGAAGGAAGAACTCAGCGAAATCTTTAAGAGCCTTTGCGCTTTAAAAAAAGTGAAGATAATTGACGGCGCTATAACCGAAAGCCATGTGCACGCGCGGCTGAAAATTTCGCCTGAAATGGCTGTAGATGATTTTGTGCTATTCTTAAAAGCTGAATCAGAGAGGTCATTATTTGAAATTCATCCTGAGCTGAAAAGCGAAATTGGGGTCAGATTCTGGGAAAGAGGCTATTATGTTTCAACTTGCGGAACATTTGAAGAAGAAGAGATTGTCAAGTACCTTAAAGAACGCGAAGAAAGCTTTGAAGATGAAGGATAAAGCCCTTGCGCGCTTTCAGATTTGAAAATGGACTTCTGTCGCTTGATATTGCTTGTGGCAAAGCTCAAGGAACTTGCCTTGCGCATTGTTTTCTAACTGCAAGAGAAGAAGCGGGCATCTCGATGATTTAATGAAAATGTGCTATAATTATAGAGTTAAAATCTTCAAGCTATTCAATTTCATCAATATTCTTAGAGCGATGAAAAACATGCCTGCTCTTAGAGGGCTTATGCGCCAGGAGTGTCAAGTCATGGGCAAAAACTCTTTTCTGGATCACATACTAAACGGAATAAAGTACATGCTTCCATGCGTAGTCGCTGGGGGCATACTCATGGGTGCAGGATACATGCTTGACGATATCAGCATAAATCCTTCCAATTATGGATACAACACCCCTATAGCGTCCTTCTTTTCAACTACAGGGCATGCAGCCTTCGAGTTCATGCTTCCAATGCTGGCTGCATTTATAGGATGCAGCATCTCAGGGACTTCCGCGATTGCGGCGGGCCTTGCGGGCGGATACCTGTCATCCCAAGGAAATTCTGGATTTCTAGGTGCTCTTGCCGCAGGGTTTATTGCGGGGCACACAGTTGGGATCCTGGAGAGGCTGTTGAAAAAGCTGCCTTCCACCCTTAATGATGTAAAGACTCTTTTGCTCTATCCTCTTTTGAGCGTCACTGTAATGGGAGCTTTCTCGTTTGCGCTTCTGGAGCCTGTGATGGGCGCCGCAAACGGCGTGATGGGGGAATGGCTCAAAGCGATGAGCGGAACAAGCAAAATCTTGCTGGGAATTGTGTTGGGAGCCATGACCGCTACCGATATGGGCGGCCCTATTAATAAAACCGCTTATTTGTTTGCCTGCGTCTCAATGTCTAACGGCCAGTATGATGCTATAGCAGCTGTTTTGGCTGCGGGAATCGTTCCTCCGTACGCGACGGCCCTTGCCTCTACAATTTTTAAAGGCAAATTTACGAAGAAGCAGAGGCAGAACGGCTTTGCCAATTACATAATAGGACTGGCCGGCATAACAGAAGCTGCCATTCCGTTTTTAGCGGATGATCCTGTAAGGGTTGTCGTTTCGTGCATGATAGGCTCAGGGCTTGCGGGAGGGCTGTCCATGGCGTTCGGATGCAGCGTTATGGCGCCGTTCGGAGGCTTTTTCATCCTGCCTCTGAATTCCAACATTCTAGGTTTTGTAGTTTCAATGGGCTCAGGAATTTTGACGAGTTCTTTGATTTTTGGATTTTTGAAAAAAAAAGCTGTTCTGGAGAAATGATTCAGAAACCTTGCGCATTAGCAAGAAAAGCCCGTGGCGTTGCAAGTCTCGGGCTTTTTTCAGCTTACATCAATTTATCCTCTCCAAAGTCCAAAGTTGCTTTTCCGTTGAATACTCGCCAACGACAAGCAAGTTTCGGCGCAAGAACGTACCGGGTTGAAAGAGGGAAGGAGCCCACTAATGAAAATTCGCGTTATTTGCCTGCGTTTCAATGTCCAACGGCCAGCGTAATTTTATAAGAGTATCTGCGGTTTAAGATGTTTTTGAGCTGGGCAAAGACGTTTGGGACTTTTGGAAGGACACAGGTGCTTTTATAGCCAATCTGTACATAGGGACATGCTATCTGTTCAACCGTGTTACCGAAACGTCTGTCTTGACTTCAGTTTTTTACGGGCTTGTTAGAGATATGGATGAAGTAAAGAGGTTGGCAAATAGTGCAACTTTGAAGCTATAGATGGAGTTTATAAAGACATGATGTCCATGATGTATATCAATGCGCGTGGCAATTACTGCATGTACAGTCTGCTTCAATATGACGCAGGCTTGCTTAGCGTGAGGTTGAGTGGTTTCGTATTGACGAAGAGTCATTCGAATCAATTCCTGATTCAGATGGGGAATAGGTTGTAATCTTGGCGCAGTTCGGAGGCTTTTTATACCGATTTGAAGTCAAATGTACCGACTTTGGATCTTAACGCAAATTAGAAAGCTTCAAAATATATGCGCATTTGATCGCAAATCTGAATAGAGATGCGTTTTCGAAGGAAAAGCCTGCGGCTTTACAAGCTGCAGGCTTTTTTCAGCTTTATATCAATTTATCTTCTCCACTGGGCGTACAAAGTTGCGCTAGAGGACAGATACTGCGTCTGACCGGCTGTGAATCCATACCCTGTTCCATTGGCATTTGTGTTCCATCCAACGAACCGATAGCCTGATTTAGTCAAATTGCCTGGGCCGCTTATTGTTATGTAGCTTCCAATGGCGCCTACTTGCGCGGCAGGCGCTGAACCCCCGGTGTTTCCGTTGCCATCATATGTGACAACCCCGGCCGGAACCCATTGGGCGTAAAGCATCAGGTCAGAGGTCATGGCAAAATACTGCCCAGGGGCTAAATACCAGCCGCCATACTGCGCTCCATATGGATTTGTGCTCCATCCGGCAAAGAAATACCCTTCTCGCGACAGTTGACTGCCATCAGAAGCTTGTGCAATTTCACCGTTTCTAAACAGTTGAGGTTCAATTGAACCGGAACCTTGGTTGCTATTGTAAGAAATGGTAAAAGCTCTGATCCATAAAGCGTACGCTTCAGTATCGCCTGCAAGGATGATGGACTCGCCGGGAAGATGGGCGGGCCATGTGCCGTTAGGCGCCTGTATGCTCCATCCGGAAAAAAGGTAGTTTATTGTTCCTGCATAAGATGCGGTTGTTTTTGCCATGTCGCCTGGAAGATCCAGGACTACGGCTTCTCCTGCGCGGAAAGTGCGGCTGGGGGGAGGAGTTCCCTCTGTGTTTCCATATCCGTTATAGGAAAGCGTGAAAGTTGCCCCTGACGCCTGAGGCGTTGGAGTTGCGGATGGCGTAGGGATCCTAGAAGGAGTTGGGGTCGCAGTGGGCGTAGGAGTCCTAGAAGGAGCCGGGGTTCTAGTGGGCGTAGGGGTCCTGGAAGGAGTCGGGGTTCTAGTGGGCGTAGGAGTCCTGGAAGGAGCCGGGGTTCTAGTGGGCGTAGGGGTCCTAGTCGGTGTCGGGGTTGCCGCAGGCGGAGCGGTTGCCGACGGTGTTGGCGCAGTTGCCGACGGTGTTGGCGCCAATGTGGGCGAAATAAGCGTCGCAGGAGTTGGCGTCGCAGATGGCATTGGCGTTAATGAAGGCGCAGTTGTCGGAGTTGCGCCATTTCTGTCAATAGGGATGACATCTGGAATTCCCAAATATTCTTCTGGATCTAGAATGGCTTTGTATGCTGGCTTAGGAAGATAGTCTGCATATATGATGTTTTTATTTTCCAAGTCATAGTCATTGAAGATGGCCCACCAGTTCCCGGCATCTTCAAATCCCCAGAATGTGACGCGATCGATGTAGGCAGAGTAACGCTTGTAGATAGCGAACAATTCGGCATACAGCCGGGCTTGCTCGCCCATTTTGTCATCAGGCGCGGTGATGTCGAGCTCGCTTATGGCTATATCCACGCCAATTCCTATGAACTTCTCAATGGATTTTCTAACATCCTCCGTATCCAGGCTCAGATTATAATGAGACTGCATGCCGATGCCTTCTATAAGGTTTCGGGAAGATCCAGATTCAGCTTTATACCTGTCGTTGAACTCTTTTACCATATCGGCGACAGCGGAAGCTTTTCTTTTGATGTTTAGATTGTAGTCGTTGTAATAGAGCTTGACGCTGGAATCCGCGTTTCGTGCGGCAAGAAACGCGTCATATATGTAGTCGGCGTTGTAGTTGTTCAGCTTGTACCATGAAAAATCCAGATACAGGCCGTTTCTCCAGCTGGCTGCCGTGGCAGGCTCTCCGTTATAGTTGAAGGCTTCATTGACGACATCCCAGGAGTTGACTGTGCCGCTGAAATGCTGGATGACATCTGATATATAGGTCTCTAGCCTGGCTTTGCCGGCGTTGAGAAGCTCTTGGGGCGTATCCGCGTGCCACACGAATGCGTGGCCGTGCAGCGTCAATCCGTTGTCGGACACAGTTTGGACAAAATCGTCCGCCGCAGTTACATCAAAGAACAAAGAAGAGGGCTTCATGGAGTTTTCAGAGGTGACAATGCTGAAGTTCTTTTTGAAAATCTCGCCCCTGTAGCCTGCCAGTGCGTATTCGTACTCTGCGGGCAAAATGCTTCCGATCGGAAAAAAGCCTTGATATGTTTCTTTGAGTGAAGAAGTGGAGGGATCTACTCCAGTGGCGTCATGATTTTTGCTTATCCTGATGTTTCGAATATAGAAAGTAAGGGCTTGGGTGTCTTCGACGCTGTTAGCTTTGGTAAATTCGATCATCGGCCTTCCAGAGGCGGGGGAGCATCTAAAGCGGCCAGACAGCTCGATCCAGCCTGCGGCATCTCCTTGGTGATACATGTGGGCATCCAAAAGACTGTAGGCCAGGCTTCCGTCTGTGGGCGGCGATGAGTAGTTGGTTGTCATGGCTATCATGACTGCCCTTGCGGGCTGATAATATACTTCAGCGGTTACAGTGTACGCTCCTCCCACTTCAAAGATGCTGTTTGTCAAGCTTTCCGGAAGCACCGCTCCCCACCATGAATTGCCTTGGCCGGTCGCCGGCATTTGAACTCGCAGCACGCTTCCGGACGCATTTCCGCTTATGCTGGAAAAGTTTCCGTTATTCAAATTTCCAGGGGTTAAAACAATACCAGCCATATTTCCGTATGCGCTTGAGAGAGTTTCAAAGCCGCCGTTAGCCGGCGTTCCGCCTGACGCATTCGCTCGGAATGAAGTTATTTCCTTTATTAGCTCAGTCTGCGTCGGGTAGGGATCTGGGTATGAAATCTGAGACTCTGAGACTTCACTGATGACAATCTCTTTTATGTAGTAGACCAGAGGCAGCGTGTCATTATATGATCCGTTGGAATCCTTGTAAATCTGAATGGCGGGCTTTGCGCTTGAAGCCGCGCAGATGAAGCTGCCGTTAAGGGCGCTCCACTTCGCGCCTTCCCCCGCAGCATACCGGATTCCATCCAAATAGTTATACTGAGGGCTTCCGTCGCTTGGAGCCGATGAATATCCCGCTTGCATTTGAATTGCAACATTTCTATCCGGGTCATGATATATTTCCAAGGAGACATTGTACTTGCGGCCTTGAGTGAAGAAGCTGCTCGAAGCTTGGCTATCAAGCTGCACTCCCCACCAAGCGTTGTTTGCGTCTGTTGCAGGCATCTGAACCCTAAGCGCGCTTCCGGGAGTCTGTGAGTCAACGGGCGAAAAAACTCCGTTTTCCAGATTCCCGGCCGTCAATACGATATCTCCGCCGGGATTGCCGTACGGGTTAGATACTGCGCTAAATCCCCCGAATGCCGGGCCTGCGCTGCTCGCAACGCCTAGAAATGACTGTATGCGCAGCGTATTTTCAGTAGGCGCTGCGTTTATTGAAGTGATTGCTTTAGGCGCGGCAGCCAAGATTACTGTGGCAGCCATGATAGCGCTTAGAAGCAGCGTTTTGCGCTTTGACGCGCGTTTTGGCGCTGACATTGAATATCCTCCTCTTTATAATTCCATATGCCAAGATCTTTGCCTTTGAACTGACAGTCTCCAATATTAGAAGCGCTCGCGCTCGCTGGAAATGCTGGAAGAACCTATCAGTCATATTATAGAGCATCAAGCATTAAAGAGTCAAATAAATTGTAGAAAAATGTCTAATTGCGATGTCAAACAATGCTTAAAGGCTTATTAAAGTTTTCGCGCATTGCCCGCAGAAAGAATTCGCCGCCAATACCGACAGGCATCGGTATTGGCGGCGAAAAAACGCATTATGACAAAGATTCCTGATTGCAGGCATACTCATACTCATAATCCCCAGAGCCAAGCAAAAACTCATTGGAGGAGCAAGGCAGCGCGACTTCAGCTTCAGTGTTGGCAGGAACGCTCAAGGAGACTTTCATCCTGCCGGATTCCAGCTTCCAAGAGCAGGAGAGCGTTCCATACATTGTCTCAAGGCTAGCATTTGCGCTTGTTATGCCTTTTATCGGCATAGGCGCGATTCTGGATTTTTTGTATCCGGGCGATAAAATGGAAAGTCCGCCCAGCTTCTGATACATCCAGCTTCCTATGGAGCCGTAGGCATAGTGGTTGAAGGAGTTCATCCCTGACTCGTCGAAGGTTCCGTCCGGCTTCATAGAGTTCCAGCGCTCCCATATGGTGGTTGCTCCCATTTTGACGCAGTACAGCCATGATGGATAATCTTCGTTCAACAGAAGCTTTCCCGCCAAATCATGGCGATTGTTGTCAGTCAGAACATGGCAGATGTAAGGGGTTCCGACGAAGCCTGTCGCAAGATGGGCGTCGTGGCGCTCCAGGTTGGCTGCGAGCGAATCGAGGATGGCCTTGCGCTGCTCTTCCTTCGCCAGATTAAAATGAAGCGCCAATATGCAAGCCGTCTGAGTGTTGCAAGCCATCCTGCCACTATTTGTGATGTACGCGTCGCAGAAAGCTTGCGCAATGTCGTCACGAAGCTTCATGTAAGCCTTGGCTTCTTCATCATATCCCAAAACGGACGCCGCCTTGGAGGCCAGCTCTGAAGAAAGCGCGTAATACGCGGTTGCTATAAGGTATATGTCTGTAGCGGAGTCAGGCCCTTCGTCGTTTTCCAGCGCGACCCAGTCTCCAAAATGATGGCCGCTTTGCCATAGAAGGCCGCCTGCGGCAATCGAGCGGATGTACTCAACCCAATTCTTCATGCTTTCAAACTGATTTTCCAGAATCCGCACATCGCCGTAAGCCTTGTACATTTCCCAAGGAACTATGCAGGCCGCGTCGCCCCAAGCCGCAGAGCCTTCATGAGCGCCGAGAATGTTGGGTATGACATGCGGTACTCCATGCTGCAAAGTTTGCTCCGCTTTTAGATCCTTAAGCCATTTCGTAAAGAAAAGGGCGGTGTTCATGTTGTAGGCGGCGGTGCTCGCGAATACCTCGGCGTCTCCGGTCCATCCCAGGCGTTCATCGCGCTGCGGGCAGTCGGTAGGGATGTCGAGGAAATTGCTTCGCTGGCTCCATGTTATATTGGACTGCAGCTTATTGACTAGTTTGCTCGAGCATTCAAATCTTCCGGTTTCCTCCATGTCAGAGTGCAGCACGCAAGCCGTGAAGTCATCGAGGTTCAGGCTGTCTCCCATGCCTTCGACCATTACATACCTGAATCCGTGGAAGGTGAATCTGGGCATGAATAAATCGTCTTCGCCAGAGCATATGAACGTGTCCATAGCCTTGGCGCTTCGGAGGTTTTCGGTGTAGAAATTTCCGAAGCGATCCAGCGTTTCCGCGTGACTTAGAGTTACTTTAGAGCCTCTTGGAAGATTAAGCTTCGCTTCTACTACAGCCGCCATATTTTGTCCGAAGTCCAAGACTACTTCATTTTTTGGAGTAAGAATGAAAGCTATGGGCTTGATTCTCTTCGTTATCCTGACCGGCTCGCTTTCCTGGCCTGTCAAAATGCCCTTAGGATGATCCATGAGCTTGGCAGGGTAGGATTCATTAGAGGAGAAGGTATAGTCAATGGTCTCTCCGCTGTAGATCTCGCTTTCTTTTATAGGGCCAAGCTTGCACCTCCAACTTTCATCGGTGCATATGACCTCTTTGGATCCGTTTTCATATTCTATGCTTATCTGGGCGATGGCGGAGACTCTGTCGCCATAGTTGTCCGCTTGGCCGCTGAATCCGAACACGCCTTTGTACCAACCGTTTGAGACGGTTATTTCAATGAGGTTGTCTTCTTTTAAATCTTTCGTTAGATCAAGAGTTTGATACTGAAGCCTGGTATTGTAGCTTGTCCAGCCAGGGGCGAAGAAATTGCTCCCGGCTTTTTCTCCGTTAAGAAATATGTCGTATATGCCTAAGGCGCTTGAGTATATCCGCGCGGACTTGACTGGGCCGCGAAGTTTGAAGCCTTTGAAGAAGATGGGGCAGAGCATTGAATCGTTGTCGAATCCGTGGGTGATCCAGTCGGCTTGGAAAGCGGAGCCGTCCATAAGTCCGGTCTCAAAGAATCCATCAGCTCTGGCTGTCTCTCCCTTATTATCCGTAACCTCTACATATATATCGTATCTTGTTGCGGGGGAGAGAGGAGCTCCTGAGTACACTACATGGACGGACTGATCCGTTTTGACTTCTCCGCTGTCCCACACAACTTCTTCCGCCCGCAGGACTTTCAATCTCCACTTCTCTTGAGTCACGCCCTTGTCTTTAGAAGCGATGATCCAAGAAAATCTCGGCCTCCACGCATCAAGACCTATCGGGTTCACGCGGTATTCGGTCTTAAGCTTTGACAAGTACATCGGATTCCTCCTTTTAATGAAAGAAACAGCGAAAGCGGATGCGGTTCGCCGCTTTTCTTGACGGTGCCATTTATACTGCTTTTCATATAAACCCCTATGACGCTGCGCTTCACCACCAAGGGTGAAAATATAAAGTCATTTGTGTATTTGAGGCATGGATAAATGTCCATAAAATGTATTTTCATACTAAATTGGAGCTTGATTATACAGCGAGTGCGAAATGCCGAATCGGCATTTCGCACCACTCAATGGACAGTCAAGCTCCAAAAAAGGAACATTTGAAGAAAAGCGGTATAATGCGATCTACATATTTATACCTCCTTAGAAGAGAAAAGTCAATGCAGATTCTCTAATCTCCATCCGGTGAATTTTCAAAAAAGCCATAAATGGGAATAATTAATTCATGAGACTGGATCGACTGTTTGCTCGGGCGGCGGAGCTGAAACTTTTTTGTACGGGGAGGTTTAATATAGTGGATTATCTGGGATACAATTTATGGGCGGATGGATACGACAAGACAAAAGGGATTCCAGATGATGACGGCAGATATCCGTATGCTGGCTACAAAGAGGCGATGAATGCCGTATACGGAGCTGTAATGTCCAGGGCTCCCGCCCGCGTGCTGGATCTTGGACCCGGGCTGGGAATTCTTTCAGCTAAGCTATACGATGGAGGCAACGCCATAACAGGAGTGGAGATTTCAAAATGGAATTTAGATATCGCCAAGTCAAAGATGCCAAATGCAAGGCTTTTTCCAGGAGATTATACAAAGAGTCTGCCCAAGGTCATCCTAAATGAAACCCTCGATTTCATCAGCAAAGTTGTTATGCGGCGGATACCCCCGCCTTTAGGCATGGGGAGGAAGCCGCATGCTCCTTTCCGTCAATATTGTTTTGCGCTTCTCTAAAGGCTTGAGTTTTTTGCGGCTGATTCCCGCA
>JAISZB010000203.1 GCA_031269465.1 Clostridiales bacterium
AAATCCGCGCCTTCGCGGACTTCTACAATAGCAATATGAAGAAGCCGTTTAAGTGGAATTTTACTGGAAACATACTTAAGGTATAGTTTATAGATCGTATTTGAGACTTACAGCACTAGATATACACGGCTCTCCATTATTGCTCAATCTACGAAACTCTGCTGTTGTGAATGCTGTGGCGGCACTCTCTGCATAACGCCATGGCTTTTCGCCGCTTGGCTATCAACGCTTGCTCCCAATGGGCTTTGCTTCTCAGGCTTTTAGCTTTGCTGACGTGATGGATTTCATAATGCGCCGCGTTGTCCGTACCGCGTAGCTCACATATTTTTGCCGCTAATCGGCTTTCAAAAGACGTTCTATTGGAACGGTGGACAGCGGATGCGCTTTCAATTGCATCGCTTGCGCTTGAAACTCCTTCGCAACCGGAATATTTTGCAAAGCAGCAGCGTTTCTCACCGTTTTCGGCTTCATAAGGCATTCCCCATTTGCCATTTCCGCCTTTGAATTTTCGCCTTGCCTTTGCTAAAGCGCTTTTCAGCTTGCAAACAAGGGCTTTCAAGCAACTATGCTCCATGTGGCGGGCGAAATAGTTAAGTCTGCCCCAATTGCTTGCCAGGGCATAGAAGCTGCGTATTCCCCTCAACTCCGAATTGCAGGCCGATGCGATTTCCAACTACATGTGCATTCTTGCTTTTTGCCCAACTAAGTTTAAAAACCCGCTTTTCTTAAAGATCTCTTCGAAGGTTTGCGGTTGAATGCGGCAGCCGAAATCATCGAAACGCCCTATCCGTTTCCGAAGCTTCTGCACATGATGGTTGAAATGTATTTGCATCTTTCAGACTGACGACTTCGTCAGAAAAATAACAATGACGAACGATATGGACATGCGAACAAGGAGTACATCCAGGTTGCGCTGGATATTTTCCTTGATAATGCCGCAGAAGTGAACCGCAAGTTTGGTGGCGGAGCTGTCAGCAAGTACGAAATCCTGAGCGCGCGAATCTGGAGCTGGAGAGGGAGATCGCCGGGAGCTTTGGCGCACGGTCGGGGACGCCGTGGAATGGCGCCGTCTATTTCCGCCATCCCCGCTCCAGCTTTGAGAAGGGGGTCGGCGAGCGCCGCAGAGGGCTTAAGCGCCGCTTTGCGGAAAAAGGGAGAGGTGCGGGCGGCATGCCCGCGCCTCTTTACGCCAAGGCGGAGGACTGGAACAGCAATCTCCCAAGGAAAATATTGGATGCAGGACGCCCGCAGAAATGTTTGAGAGAGAGATCCTCAAAACAGCGCAAGGCGTTGAGGCCTCTGATCCTACATCCCCCGCTTGGGGAGATGAAAAAAATCCCTATGGCATCTGTTGCATTTGATATTGCAATTTATAAAGGCAATATATCAATAGCAAAAGATAAAAAAGTACTTGACAAAAGTATTCTCACATGGAAATATACCGATTTGCAGTCAAATGTATCGATTTTGGAGCTTGATTATCCATTGAGTGGTGCGAAATGCAGATATCGGCATTTCGCTCTTGCTGTATAATCAAGCTCCACAATCAAAACTTTCATACGCAAATCGGTATATTGTTTCAGTAAGAGGTACGGGGAAGCAGACGAAAGCAGGCAAGAGCCGAAACCTAGTACTCACAGAGTGAAGTGAGATAAACTTAGCTCCACCCGCCCCTCGCCCTTCAAGCCAAGCAAAAAGGCCAAAACTGCCGCGAGTAGATTAAATCCCTTTTTCAGGCAAGGGGCCAGTGCGCACCGGCCTCTCAAATAACCTCTGAAATTGAACTTTTCAGGTAATTTTATATGAAAAGCAGTATAACATGAGGACGGCTTGCCCTGATTGCCCGGCACCTTAAGAAAAAGACCGGGCCTACAGGCAAATGACTCGCGTCATAATTTCCGCGAGTCATTTCAGAGCAATTCAGCTTTCTATTTTCACTCCCGAAAGGGATTCATAGTATCTGGCGAGCGCGCTGTGATCCTCCTGGCCATAGCCTCTTTCCTGCAATTCCTTTAGCATCCCCGCGACCGCCTGCGCCAGTGGAAGAGGCGTTTCAGTCGCAATTCCCGTCTCCAGGGCATTGTTCAAGTCTTTTAAGTGAAGGGCGATTTTGAATCCAGGCTTGAAATTCTGCTCCAGCATCATAGGCAGCTTTGCGTTTAATGCAGTTGAACCTGCCAATCCTCCCTTAATGGCATGAAATGCCACAGCTGGATCTACGCCCGCCTTTTTAGCCAGAGTGAACGCCTCGGCTGCGGAAGCTATATTGCAGGCCACTATTATCTGGTTTACAAGCTTTACCGTGTTTCCTGCGCCGACATCGCCGCAAAGCACTACTGATGAACCCAAATTCTTAAGAATTGGATCTTTCACCTTTTCAAAGGCTTCCCTGCCGCCGCCAACCATAATGGACAAAGTTCCATCGATAGCCTTGGGCTCTCCCCCTGATACTGGGGCGTCAATCATTTCAACCCCCTTTTCTTTGCACGCGACGCTTATCTCCTTTGACGCCTCAGGCGCTATGGAGCTCATGTCTATTAGCATGGCGCCCTTCTTAATTCCTTCAAGAATTCCGCCCGCTCCGCACACAGCTTCTTTTACGTGCGGGGAATTTGGAAGCATAGTAATTGCAACATCAACTCCGATTGCCGCATCTTTGGAGGAAATTGCGGCAATTGCTCCCGCCGCTTCAAGCTCACGAACGCTGTCCTTTGAAATGTCATAGACTTTAAGCTCATGTCCTGCTTTCAAAAGATTTTTCGCCATGGGCTTGCCCATGATTCCAAGGCCAATAAAAGCGATTTTCATCTCTGATCCTCTCACCTTCAAAAGACTATATTTTCAAGCCGAAAATCTCCAGATCTCAGTTATAGCGATTTGCATATGAAAGCTCCTATTCTGGAGCTTGCCTGTACAGCGAGCGCGATTGATATCGGCTTTCACGCCTTGAGAGTAGACAGTCAAGCCTCAAAACAAGTGCATTTTACTGCAAATAGTCGGTATATAGCTCTTGAGCATAATCAAGTTTCGAATTAGAAAAAGACTTTTTGCAATTCATAAATATCCATTCATTTCGTATATACATCCCGCTTGCTCTGCTGGTTTCGAAGCTCGACATCCGATCGGTACCTTTTTATATTCTCCTTTATAATATCCACGCAGTTTCCAGGCATGTCGGGCATCTCTGGCGTGCAGTGCGGCGTTATCACCATATTGGGGAGATCCCATAGCGGACTTTCGGCAGGCAGCGGCTCAACCTCAAAGACATCGCTCCCGGCTCCCGCGATCACGCCGTTTTTTAGCGCATCCGCCATCTCCCGCTCATCTACTACAGAACCTCTGGACATGTTGATTAGAAATGCGGTATCCTTCATAATCCCGAATTCCCTTTTTCCTATCAAATGATACGTCTCGTCCGACAAGCGGCATGACAGGACTGCAACATCGCTTTCTTCAAGAAGCCCGTCTATAGAGTCCCCTTTGTCTGCGCTCCAGAACTTGTCCGCGTTTTCAGGCTTTTCGGAAAAGACGCGATCGTAAGCCAGCACCTTCATCCCAAATGCCTTGGCTCTGGATGCCACTTCTTTTCCGGTGAATCCCAATCCTATGATTCCCATGGTTTTCCCATAAAGCCCTCGCCTGTCGGAGTAAATATTCTTCCAAACATGAGCTCTCTGCTGATCTTCGGCAATCCTAGAAGCGTAAATGAGGCTGAGCGTGAGAAAGAAAACGTGTTCAGCCAAGACAGGCCCCGACCGGCCCGCCGAGCAGGTTAAAATAACGCCCCGCTCAAATATCTCAGGCTTTGCGGAGAGGTTGACGCCAGCATGATTGCAATGAATCCATTTCAGATTTTTACCCTCATCAAGGATCTGATCGTCCAAATCGCCTTCCAGAAGGGCGACATCCGCCTCTTTCAGCGCGCAAGAAATCTTCGCCCGATCCGACGGCTTGGCGCGAATCACCTTTGCGGGCGCCAGCGCGTTTTCAATCTCCCTCCAATGCCAGCCTTCATATGTTATGGTTGATAGAGCCGTTTTTATTTCAGCCGTAAGACATTCCTCCTTTTCTCCCTGCTATACTGATTTTCGTACTAACTGCCTTTTTGGGCGACTTATTATATAGCGAGCACAAAATGCCGATACCGGCATTTCGCACCGCTCAATGGATAATCAACAAAAAAAGGAACATTGAATGAAAATCGGCATATCATTCTTACAAGCCCGCCATCCTCATAGAATTACTTTGACCAGGCCTTCAAGTGTTGCAAGCTCGAGCGCAAGCTTCTCATTCTTAGTCCATTCCAATACTTCTACCCGCACCTTCTTGGTTTTTCCAGGCGCCATGGGAAAGTAATTGTCTGAGCAAAGGATCTTCTGATTAGCCTCAATAGCCAGCTGGCGTATTACAGCGTCAGATTCGAGCTCGAGATCTATAATTCCACTAGAAACCTCTTCAAAGGCTGCAGACAGTCTGCATTCCTCCTGTTCGAACTCCGCAAAGGGGCAGACAAACAAGATGTCTTCACCTTCAATAATTCCTTCCGCATTTTCAAGCCGCGCGAAGAAAACCTCTTTCACTCTGCTTATCACCGCTTGATACATGCTGTCTGACGAAAATACCTTCTTGCTTTGCCCGTCCTCCAAAGAGACATTGACTGCAATAGAGTCCAGATTTTCTCCAGAAGCGGTTAAATGCGCTATCTCAAGCCTTCCTTCGAATGCTTTTCCGCTTTGGTTGGATACAGCGGCATATATTTCCTCTCCGTCCCTAAATAAGCCGACTGCGATAGGCGCGAAAACCCTTGAGACTGCATAGAAGCTTCTAAGAGGGTATCCGCCGTAATCTACGCATCCGAACTGAAAAAGCGGCCCGCCCTTGTTGAATGACCAGTATATCACTCCGCTGTTGGATGGGCTTCTGAGCCTGAACTGCTTCAGAGCTGCGGAGTCGGCGCAGGCCTGCTCAAGATCCAGCGTTCTGAGGTAATCCCTCAAGCATGGAAGCTCCCCATGGGGCCATGAGCTGTAAGCCAATCTTCCAATTCTAGGCCTGGACGTCTCCAAGCTCCATCTCTCAAGCCAGCCTTGCCCGGCGTAGGAGTCTACATCAATGCCCATATACTTTTCCAGCGTTTCCGGACGGGAATAGCTTTCCTGCGACCAGCAAGTCTCGGATACAAACAGAGGATCCTTAAAGGCATTGTAGAAGCTGCCCCAATTGTGGCATTCGCCCTCAACTGGCGACTGGCTGTCGGCCCCGCCATGCGGGGAGTTTATGATATATGGAATTTCTGGGCACAGTTCGCTCGCTATAATGGGCATATGCGTTCTAAAAAGCTCTTCTCCATAGAATTTGTCAAGCTTACCCTGCCATCCATATTCTTCCCAGCCCTCAATCTGCTCGTTTCCTCCGCAGATGACGCTGAGGCAGGGATGCCGCCTGGCCTTCTCAAGCACTTCCCGGCTTTCCTCAATATATTCTTTTACAAAATCCGCGTCGTAATCGGGATATACATTGCTATGCAAAAAGCCTTCGGACCACACCATGATTCCCAGCCTGTCGCATTGTGAGAAAAACTCGTCGCTGCATGGCATTCCTCCTCCCCATATGCGGATCAAGTTAGTCTTGCTTGACTCGAGCATTCTGAAAAGCCTTTCGTATTCCTCCGGAGCGCCATACACCTTAATATAGTCTAAAGGTATGGGGTTCTGACCCCTCACCCATATCTTCTTGCCATTTACGATAAAGTGGAAGGCAGATCTCCCGCTTGAGAGCTTTTCAACAAGCTTGACAGTCTTTATTCCCGCCTGCTGCCTGACTTCATGAGACAAGGCGCCGCTTTCATCATAAATGGAGGCTTTTAGATCATACAAGCCAGCCTTTCCATAACCCGCAGGCCACCAGAGTTGCGGGCTTGCGATTTCAAAGCTCAGCGCCTTCGCCCCGCTTTCGGTTTTGCCGCTATACGAAAAAACTGGCTCTCCAGTTGCCGGTTCTGTTAAGGAAACGCGAAGCTCCCTGTCCGGGCCGTCTGTCTTTGCATGGATTTCGCAAAGCGCTTTTCCGCCTTCAATGGAAAGCGTCCTGAAGTGCAAGTCAGTAATCCTGGCATCGAGATGGAAATGAAGTGAGACCAGCCTGTTTATTCCAATTCCCAGCACGCCTGTTCCTAGGTTTAGGAGGCTGCTTCCGCTGAAGAAGCTTCTTTGATATCTCCTAATCAGAGACTTGCCCAAAAGGCCTTCAATCTCGGGAGGGTTCTTGAGTTTCTTAAGCGCTTCATCAACTTTTCCCGATACCATGCGGTGGTGGGCCTTCACTCTCACCTCCAGAACATTCGCCTTGTCCCTTAAAACGCCTTCTTCAATTGGATACTCATACCATCGGTAATTATTCCTTGTTTCCCCTATAAGAATTTTATTGAGCCACACCTCGCTGAATGTGTCGACGCCGTCAACCTTCAGCAACCATTTTCCGCCCTTTGGGATTCCGCCTTCAAGATCAAACTCATTGCGGTACAGCCAGTCGCTTTTTGCAACCCAGGCGGACGAAAAAGCCGCTTCTGAGCTTCTGTACGGATTCTCCAAAAGCCCTGCCGAAACCAGGTCATACTGGACTGCTCCAGGCACCGCAGCCTCGATGAAATCCAATTCGCAAGAAATCGCTTTCCAATCAGGCGCGTCAGCAGGCAACTGGCCAACCTGCCAGTGATCAGAAAGGGGCAGAGATTTACACAATTCCATATTCTACCTTCTTTCAGTATTTGATGGTTGTAAAAATTGGCAGTCAAGCGCACTTTTTTTGAACTTAGCCATCCACTTTCAAGGTGCGATTGATATACTGGTTAGCATATGAAAGTTCCTATTTTGGAGCTTGATTATACAGCGAGTGCGAAATGCATTTCGCACCATTCAATGCATAATCAAGCTCCAAATAGGTACATTGACTGCAAATCAATATCGGCATTTCGCGCTTGATGTACAGACAAGAGCCAAAATAGAAACATTCATATGCAAATCAGCATGGAAGAAAAAAGTGCCTTTTTAAAGCCTCTATCTTAAGACGATTTCAAAACAGCTTGAGCAGATTGCGCCTCCGTCTTCAATCTATATGGTCAATTTTCCTTGAAGCGTCCTTATCTTCAAACTTCTCAACGAACGGGAGTCCTTCTAAACGCTGCTCCCAACCGTCGAAGCTTTTTTTCAAAATCTTGTCAATCCCCTCAGCATTTTTCTCCCTTATATATCTTGCTAAATTCCTGTGATCCTCCGCGATGCTTCTGCTGGATGCAACCTCAGCGCTAACAGGCATGGTGGACAGGAAGAGTTCAAGCATAGACTCGCCCATCCTGACAATGTAAGGGCTGTGAGTGCTTTGAAGGACGCAGAAATGAAAATCCCATTCATCCTGCTCGCCTAGCTCTTCTGTTTTGGATTTCGCCTCCTGCGCAGACACAATTTCGTCGAGCTCCGCCAAATCCTCCTCAGTGGCGTTTTGCACAGCCAAGCGAGTATACGCCGTCTCGTACATGCGCCTGAATTCAACCAGATCCTTAACGGATCTAGGCATCAATATCAGCTGAAGAGACTGCGCATTGAAGGCGCCTTCGCTTAATCCGCCGGAAACAAATGTCCCTTCGCCTTGGCGCGATACCAAAACATCCAAAGCCTCGAGCATTTTCACCGCTTCACGTACAGATGAAATGCCGACATTCATTTGGGAAGCAAGCTCCGTCAAACTGGGGAGCTTATCTCCAGGGTGCAGATCGCCAGCCATCAAAGCGTTTTTGATATTCTCCAGAACTTGCTGGGAAAGCTTTGATTTTTGCTTCAATGGTCTAAAAGCCAATTCAGCCATGCAACCAATCCTTATCAAGATCTCATTTTATAATGTCCATATTCCGCCATGAAAGAGTCAGCCTTTGACCGATCCAATCATAACGCCCTTGGCGAAATGCTTCTGCAGGAATGGGTATACGCACATAATGGGAAGCATGGAGAGCACAACGGAAGCCATCCTCAGAGTTTCCTGCGGCGGCGCCGCGTCGTTTCCCGAAGACTGCCCTACTCCTGATGCGTCCGCGTCAATGACCAGCTGCTTTACAAGAAGCTGAAGAGTCCACTTTTTTGTATCTGAAATGTAAATCAGAGCGTTAAAGTATGTGTTCCAGTGCCTTACGGCGAAAAACAGGGTAAATGTCGCAATGACCGGCATTGAAAGAGGCAGGGCGACTTTCAGGAAAACCCCCAGGTCGTTGCACCCGTCGATTCTTGCCGCTTCTTCGAGGGTAGGCGGTATTGACTGGTAAAATGTGCTTATGATGACTACATCCCAAGCGCTGGTCATCGCCGAGAGTATCAGCGCCCACTGCGAATTCAGAAGGCCCAGGTTTCTGACTACGAGGTATGTGGGGATCATTCCCGCGCTGAAGAACAAAGTGATTATAACCATAGTGTGGATTAGCCTGTATCCCGGCACATGGCGCTTCGTCAGCCCGTATGCGAACGGCAAAGTGACGGCGAGGTTTATTGCCGTCCCGGCAACTGTTATGAATGCGGTACTCATCAGGGAATTCATGAAGCTATTGGTTGAGAGTATATATCTATAAGACTTTAGCGACCACTGCTCAGGAAAAAAGTAAAATTTGAAGGGCATGTACGCATCCGGGTCTGTAAATGATATTGACAGCACATATACAAACGGCAATACTCCTATAAGCGAGACAATGGCGACTGCGCTGTATATCGCCCAGTCTGAAACGGTCATTCCGGTTTTTCTGCTTAGCACTTTATTCCCTCCCCCGCCTAGTAAATGCCTTCAAACCCAAGTTTCTTCACTGCTCTATTAGATGTCCACACGAATGCGAAGCCTACCAGCCCTTTGAAGATGTTAACTGCAGTTCCAAAGGAGATGTTGCTCTGCTGGATGCCAATCCTGTATGAATATGTATCGAAGACTTCAGCTACGCTATTCACCAAAGGATTAGACATGAGAAGCACCTGTTCAAATCCGACGCTTGCTATGTTTCCAAGCTGCAGAAGAAGAAGGGTGATGACAGTAGGCATTATGGCAGGAAGCGTAATGCATAGTATCCGCTTGAACCTGCCCGCGCCGTCTATGACTGCAGCCTCGTACTGCTCCATGTCTACAGAGGCTATCGCCGCAAGAAATACTATAGTGCCCCAGCCGGATTCCTTCCATATGCTCTGGATTGTAAGTATAATCCAAAAATACTTCGGATTGGAAAGAAATGATACCGTAGGCATTCCCATAGTTGAAAGCGCCTTGTTGATTGCGCCTACATCCACAGACAGCAGGAAATAAGTGAGGCTTGCCACTATTACCCACGAAAGAAAATGCGGGAAGTAGAAAATTGTCTGGTTTATCTTCTTGAACTTTTCATGGCGCACTTCATTTAGCAGGAGAGCCAGCACTATTGGCACCGGAAAGTAGAAAATCAAGTTCAAGATATTTATCATCAATGTGTTTCTAAGCATTATAAAGAAATAGCTGTCCTGAAACAGGCTTATGAAATGCTTTAGCCCGACCCACGAACTCCCTGCCATGCCGACGAACGGGTTGTAGTCCTGAAATGCTATTCCCAGCATCCACATGGGAGCGTACTTGAAAACTATAAAATACGCCATTCCTGGCAGCATCATCAGATATATGTAGCGCCCTGAAAAGATTCGGCTGGCGATGCTTGACTTGGCCTTAGGCATAGGAAGACCTCCATCTAAATTGTCAATGCCCTTCATGCCGGAAAAAGCTTTGTTCAGCTTTTCCGGCATGAAAAGATTGCCTATTCTCCGAACACGTTTTTATAGCTTTCGGCAAATTCCATATAAGACTGCCTGATGTCATCGGCTTGATTTATCTTCGCCACATAAGCTTCATAATCTTCAATTGATATCTGCCCGACTGTCGCCTGCACAGCCATTGAAGCCCACTCTTGGCTGTATTTGGGCCATATGCCTATCCAGGTCTGAGAGGTTGCCACTGCGAACGGATCCGTCATTCCTTTCTCCTCATAGCCGTATGACTTGAAAAGTTCCCTCTCAGCCATGTTGTATGCTTCTGGAGCGGCAGTAGAGTCAACTTTCATGTATGGATTGTAGACCAGCGGCAAGACTTGCCAGGGAGCGCTCGATCCCATTTCAGCATCGCGAAGAGGCGTCGCTACTTTATAGCCGTTCTCATCCAAGTTGTAATGTATCCCTTCCACTCCATAGGTAGTAAGATCGTAGAACTCTTGAGTAGTCGTCCTCTCAAAGTAGTCCAGGATCTGCAGGGTTTTTTCCTCCGATACGCTGGATGCTATAAACATGCTGTCTACGACTCCCGTACCTTTGCTTGACGAGTAGAATCCAGGGTTTCCTTCAAGCGGAGCTGTAAATTGAGCTGAAGCGTCAGGCTTGATCTTTTTCAACGATTCTGTGAAAGCATAGCACCAGCGTATAGATTCGTTAAGCATTACAACAGCCTTTCCGGACTGGAACAGCTCTGTGGCCTGGGTAGGCTTCATTACTGAAAACTCCTGAGACAGGAGTCCTCTTTCATAAGCCCGCTTCATATACTTTACAAACTCTGTAAATGACGGGGACAGCTTATTTGAAACAAGTCCTCCCTCTTCGTTGTAGTAAGGGGCGTCATTGCCATAGGCCGCTGCAAATCCGCCATTCGCGTTTATAAACATGTCTTGCTTTGAAACTATTCCGATCATGTCGGGATGAAGTTTAAGAACAGCCTCAACCACGTCCAGAAGCTCATCCATTGCAACAGGCATTTCCATCCCAGCTTCTTTTACGAGATCCTCGCGGATGATGGGTCCGCTCTGCACCGTCGGAACGTTTTGCGGAACCCCGTAGTTTCTGCCTAGGACCTTGCTTGTAACCCATGCATTAGGGGCGACATTGCCCTTAAGGTTGGGATACTTGGAAAAATCCCCTAAAATGTCTGTCAGGTCTTTAAAAGCCTTGTTCTGCACTGCGTTAAGAAAGGCTGGGTTGTTGAGGTTGTTTGAATTATTTGCGACAAGCACTTCGGGAATCTGCCCGCTTGCCAGTATAAGATTGAGCTTGGTCGTATAGTCTCCGTCTGGAATCCATTCAACATCAAGCTTTGTATTGGTTCTTTTCTGGTATTCCTGCCAATAGGCATTATTCATGTCAGGCACCTGGTCAAACAAGCGAACCGTCATTCTAATCTCGAGAGGCTTCGACTGCGCTTGCTCCCCTGTCGAGTCGTTTGACTGCGGAATCGATCCTTGAGAAGAGCAGGATGAAAAAGCAAAGACCATTATTAAACATGCTATCAAGCTTTGAAATTTTTTCATTTAAAAACCTCCGCTTTTATTATTTTCATCAAATGTTCCTTTTTTGGATCTTGATTATCCATTAAGGGTAAGAAATCCGAATCGGCATTTCGCTCTACCTGTATAATCAAGCTCCAAAAATGTATGTTTTATGAAAATCATTATAGTTATCAGTTCATAACATATCAGACGCCCACCCTGCAGTGCAGGCAACCGATTCAGCTTTCGATGATCATGCGCAAAGGCGAAAGCATGTTGCTTTATCCTCGCCTTCAAAACTTCGCTAGCATTCGATGTCCATCATGCAAAATTCTGCTTGGCATCTAGATTTTCCCGCATTTGAAAGTTGCCATATAGGACATTGACTATGAATCGCCTGCTATATTCATTTAAGTTTTTGCATAAAAAGCAAGCTCTTAAATCAGCATCTGCTTATGAATATGACCGACTTAGATCATCATGTCATCCGATGACTGACAACTGATGAATATATCTTAATACCTTAACATCTAGAAAGCAAGTCTTTTAAAAAAATAAATTATCATATTCATAACTTTAACAATCAATTAATATAATGATGCAGTTTCTTTGTTAATATTTCCAATATCTACTGAATTTTCCTGTTCAAAAATGCTGCCTCCTAAGTCTGCCGACTCGCCCCCCTGCATATGTTTTAAGTCTTTCTTGCCACTGCCCTAGAATTCACCTAAGCAGGCAGTCAGACATATACCCGTCAAAGGTAAGATTCGTGCAGTTGTTGAGCGTTGCTCAAGTTGTTTCGGGAACCATGTCAGCGCAGGCGGTCTGTACGGACTTGTCAAAGATTGCCAATGGATTTGTAATCTCACCATCGAAGAATTACTGCTCATAATCTGTTAGACAAACTCTGCAAAGGACGATTTGACTGCGGCTTTGAAATAACAAACCGCAGTCAAATCGCCCTATACCCTTTTTTGCTAAAATTCGCCTGTTTACTTTTTAGCTGATTTTGGTTACTTTGCCATCTTGTAAGTCTACAATGATGTTTGCCCAAAGTAGTGATATCGCAATCATGGGTGGCCACAATTACGGTTTGACCGCTGGATGCCAGTTCCACCAGAAGGTTTAAAACCTGTACGCCGGAGCTTGAATCCAGATTTGCTGTCGGTTCATCCGCCAGCAGATGGCCGGGGGAATGGCTAGTGCTTTGGCAATCGCCACCCGTTGCTGTTGACCGCCTGACAATCGGGAAGGCTTGTGATGTTGCCTATCATTTTCTATGCCTACACGCAACAGCAATTCATTCGCGCGCTTCTCCCGCTCGTTCGCGGATGCGGATGTAAATTCCATCGGCACAGGGTGCTTTTTTGCCGCAACCGCTGGGGCCGCGCAGGGCAGTCATCTGCCCCTTTTGCAGTTCGAGCGTCGCATCATCGAGCGCGCGCACCTGCGTCGCCCCCATCTTGAATTGCTTTGATAGGGATTTAATCAAAATACTGTTGTCTTTCATAATTGAAAACACCCCTTTTTTCATTTGCAACGGAGGACTTTCGCAGATTTTATGCGCACGACGCTCCATGCGGGGATGCAGCTTCCAATCAGGGCAATCGCCACTGCAATGGCGAGGGCATATCCAACGACGGCGGGTGATGCCGCGATGGGCGTTTGCGCCGCGCCAGCAATGCCCTCACTGCCTTGCTGGCCACCATTCTGCTGGCGATGCCTCCGGCAAATAAGTAGGTTGCAGCGCCTTCGACGATAGTTGCGATCAGCCCGATTACCAGCGTCTCAACCGCGAATTGCATGGCAACATCAACGTTTGACGCTCCGATAGACTTCAGAATTTCAATTTCCTTCGTGCGACCACGCACCGTCAGAAACATTGCGAACAATATGATGGCTGCGCAAGCGTCCAGAGAGGCAATCATACCCGTCTGGCTACCCTGGCGGGCGTTTTGCAACAGCCCGGCGAGCTCAATGAACGCCTCCACGTTGGTCTTAAGGTTGGGGTTTGGTATCTGTTTGGCCATGGCGGCAGTTTTCTACTTCGTCTGCCCAAATGACAGCTCATGATTTACCAGAAAAGTTGATATTAGGTTTAAACATGTTCTTAATTAAACCGAATTTCCCGGTCAAAACTGTATCCACAAATGTCAACGTGACAGTGTCTGCTTGAAATCAATCTATAGGTTCTCCATGATAAGCCTGGAATTGGCGTCTGGCAAGATTGGCAGTACAACCGAGTTGTCGTAAACATCACATTTGGTCTGCCTGAGATTTGACTTGGCTTGGAGGAAATTGAACTTCGGCTTTTTGGATCTTGGATGCGCGCTTTGCAACATCTTGTCCAGCGCCATGATCGCGATAGCTGTCATAAACAAGATGAGCAGGCGTCCCCGGAACGTTTCATCTTCATGTGTACTCAATGGCAGTATTCCGGCATAGTCCTCGCTGCAATCGAAAACCTGCCCGATTGACTGGCGCATATAATGCAGTGGAAGGATTTCCCGCTCTCTTTCCTCGGGCGAGCCAAAATCCGCTTCCTTTTTTCTGAGCATCCTGGATTGTTCGTCTGCCTGCACAGCGTGATCTATCGTCACATAGGCGAACGCATCGCCGCCATTAAAGTTGATAGGGGCGCATCGAATGAAAGCGGCGCGTTTTCCATAGATCACTGCATTTCGGGGAGACGCAAGAGCCAGGGCGTGATCCCGGACGAGACTGCCGTAGATTGCGATTTCCGCCTTAAGTCGGATCACATAGGAAACAGGAGCAACGGCGGCGTTGAGATTTTCCATGTTGCCGCCACTGCAACATCCAGCGTCCAAAATACAGTGATCCACGGCAATGCCGCATTGCGCCGTTTCGGCCATAGCATCGCTTCTTTTCTCGGGCGAAGTGGATTATAAAATCGCCCAAATCCCTTCTTTCTTCAACGCTTCGGAAAACACGCACTCCCGGCCAAAATCCAGAATGGACTCCAATTTCTTCTCGCCATATGCGTTGTTCAGATAATTGGCGTTGTCGGCAGCATCCCCTAAGCCACCTTCAAGGGCATGCTTGAACGCGCCCCTTTCTCTATTTTTAAAGATGCCGTTCTCTTGGCTGACGACCCGACCCAGATGCATGACTCGCTCGTCTTCTTTGATGACATCTATGCGTTTGGCTTTGAATAAAGTGGCGTAAAGGCTTCCGCTGGACGAGTAATGGCGAATGTACATTTATTTATCACCCCCTCGCAGTGGATAAAATAATTTGTATCCACTGCGAGGGGTATCACACACGGAGTTTGATGTCAACAATCACCTGACTGCCTTGGTTTTCTGGTATCTCACAATTGTCGAAAGTGGATTCAAATGTGTGGATACAGAAAAAGTCGGGAAATAAGGTTAAATTGGCATGTACTGCATTCAACTCTCAAAAAAATATCTCACTTGCATTTTTATTAGTTATATGCTATAGTTTACCGCGAATGAGCCCTTTACAGGACAATTTAACGCCCATTACATAATGCGTTAACTGGTGTTTTGCGGCGTACACAATGCAACTTTGCTTAATTGGAACAAGTTGCAAATGTCGAATCTCGCTGAATAATAGAATAAATTGCAATAGTTCTCCATGTCAAAATTAAATGATATTTTTTGCTAAATCAAATCTAATTCGACAAAAATCAACTTAAAATTGATTTAATTCAATGAAATTCAATTTAATCCGCCTGCTGTTGTAGACATTTACGCGTCTGCAAAGCTTCTTATCCGGTGTACAACTGGGATAAGGAGACGGCTGTATGAAAACCCACAGCGACGCGCCGAGCGAAGAAGAATTGAGGAAAAGGCTGGGGCGCAGGCCCGTCCCTCCCGCCCCGGCCCAGGCGAATCCGAGCGAAGAGCAGAAATTGTCGAATGAACTCTACT
>JAISZB010000277.1 GCA_031269465.1 Clostridiales bacterium
AAATAGTGATGAACCTATCCTGCTTCCTTTTATTTTTGCCGATTTTATCGGAAATAAAACTTTGGCTAGGTCTGGTTTCATCCTTGGTGGTGAAGCGCAGCGTCATAGGGGGTTAGTACGAAAATACATTTTATGGACATTTGTCCATGCCTCAAACACACAAATTACTTAATATTTTCACCTTTGGCGGTGAAGCGTAGCGTCATAGGGGTTTCTATGAAAAGCAGGCGGGCTGTTGACTTATTCTCAGAATAAAGGGGACGGCTGGCTAAATCAATTGACAGGGAGCTCAAGGTTTGGGGCTTATCCGTGGATAAGGGGGCGAAATGCCTTGAATCAGGCGTTCTTTGAAGTTGCAGCCGGCTCAAAATACTTTCCGACCGTTTGCAACCCCTCGTCATCCCACAACATGGACGATGACGCGCAAGCTCGCGCCGCCGCCTCGAATGGATCAGACAGGGGCGGACGGGGAATTGGCTTTGGCATGGCTGCAGAGGCTCATGCGAAAATTATGGGGAGCGTAAGATTGCGTCATTTAACCGCAGGTAGAATTATGTCAAACTCTTGAATGGTTTTTGGGGCGTACCAGAAAATTCTTTTGCAAGGATAGTTCACGCGTAAATCAGCTATGTATATATCATCGCGGCGCACGCTATAGCGCTCTTTCTAATCCTCCATCATTGACGCCCGCAAAGAGCAGGGCGTGCGCCAAGAAAAGGCGCCATCGGAATGGGCCTGCCGATGATGGAACCCTCCTTCAGCCTGTTCATACGACCGAACTTTCTTGATCGGCGCTCGCCGCCGAAAGGAAGCGCCCGGTCGGGAGAGGGTGCTGCTTGCAAAGATTAATTCAAATGAAATATAAATGGAAAATGAACCGGATAAAAGCATTCAACAGAATATTTTGAGTGTTTTAAAAGGGGTTGGCTTAAATAGGCGGTAAATTATTATTTCAATACTATACCAAGTTATAATGTATTTGTCAATAGGTTATTTGATTTTTTTTCATATGCCTTGATCTTATGAATCAATGGCTGATCATAATTTGCCGCTTCGGTACCCTGAGTGGTGCGATTGATATCGGCATTTCGCACTCGTTGCATAATCAACAAAAAAAGGCAGTTATATAATACGATCTTTGCCTGCTTCCATCTGGATTATTTTCAGATTATGCCCTGCCGCTATGGTTTGAAACAGGGCCTTCATTTCATCTACATATTGAACGGGCAATTTCTTTCGATACTTTTCCACGTCAGTATTGGCAAGTGTAGCCGTCCCGATTAAGAACGTACGCTTTCGTATTTGCAAAGCCATAGTTCAACCCATGTTGATACTGCCATTTGTTTGTGAGTACTTCCGGATTCTTTAAAGCGTGAGGATCAAAGGTACCCGTCTCTACGAATATCTTGCTTATCGGCAGAATGGACTGTATAAAACGGATTTCCTTTTGATGAGATTCCAGTTTGCTACGCATAGCAGGAGAAAACCGCTCTCGTTTCCTGCTTGCTATTGCTTCGGTTTTGCCACCTTGCTTGCCTATATCTAGTTTTACGATTCCGTCTATCTCGCCTGTATTGGTGTCGCTGTGTCATTTTTTTGGAAATGTCATTACGTATTTCCACCTCAGAAAGATAAACGGCGCTGCCAGCTCCATCCACCACAGCCCCTGCTAAAACTGTTGAGCCAGTATCGATTCCTAAAGTCAACGGTTGTGTATACATTGCAGTCTTGTATAAGAGCTCAATTGTAAACGGCTCCCGTCTCTTTACCTTTGCTTTTCTTTGCTTCAACAAAACTCTGGCAGCAGCTTCTTTGCAAGGCATTAAGGGATTACGGTTCATACTAAGGACGTAAACCAAAGAAAAAACTCCTTTCGGAAAAACACAGCCATAAGGCTGGTAGCGCGCAGCCCAATGCTGCTACCATAATGGGTGTCCGACCTCATCTCGACAATGATAAAAAGGCTTTTTACATCTACTCCCCCGAACACAACCCTTTTGTTCTTTTATACCGCTTTTCATCAAATGTTCCTTTTTTGGAGCTTGATTATCCATTGAGTGGTGCGAAATGCCGAGATCGGCATTTTGCACTCGCTGTATAATCAAGCTCCAAAAAAGGTAATTTTATATGAAAAGCAGTATAGCAGCAGATAATAGAGCAGCGGTCTGATGCGTCAACCGCAGGTATTATGACCTATCTATCGTAGTTAACATTTCTGTTAGCTGAGTCTGGTGAACTTGGGCTTCGGTTTTTTGAAGCCCCTATCCTTCAGGATAGGGGTAGTTCACACCACCACATCAAAGATTCGGATGCCGTCCCAATCGATCCACTGCATCTTGGATTCACGGCTTTTTTCTTTCCTGAAATCGAAAGTCAACAGATAGCCCGCCGTCGCGCCTTTAGTTTTCAGATACCCTGCCAACTGATTATAAGCCTTTTCATGGGCGGTCTCGCCATACCATAGTTTCAATTCAATAATAAACTGATCAGCACCGAAATCCACTACGAGATCCATGCGCCGCTGGTCAGTAAGCTGGCTCTCCAGATGATAAAACCCATTGCCATTCAGTAATGGCGTAAGGTAAGTTAAAAATAGCATTCGTCCATGTTCTTCAATAAACGGTTGGTCTTTGTCCGTGAATATTTCCCGAAACAGCTTCGCAAACCTTGTAAGACAGTATTCCATGTCAAATCGGAAATTACGGACGACATCGCCTTTATACCCTGATATATGGCTATGGCTTCGGCTTCGGCCGTCCTTTGATGTGAAATAGTCTGCTATAAGTATTTCAAAGACACGGTTAGAGACTATGGCAGTCCCTTCCCTGCTCTTGATTATGCCAAACATATCCGCTCTTTGTATGGCTGGATCAGAAATTGCATACTTATGGCGTTTGCCTAGGATTAATACATCATATATAAAATCATAAATAGCTTGATCACTTTCTAGATTTTTAATGATATCGTCAAAAAGGGTATTCATTGGGACTTGATTAATCATGCTTTTTACAGCGCTGCGTACGCCATTAGGCGTCCAATTCTGCGGCGCTCCGCCCTCATCTAGCATCTGGCAGATTTGCGACACTAAAAACGGATATCCGCCGGTATACTCGTAGATTGAATCGGAAACCAAATCAATATCCATGCCTGTGACATGATCGGCTTCATATTCAACCAGCATGCCCGCGATATCCTTGGGACTAAAAGACATGTCCACTAAAAATGGAACAGCTATATTCCAAGGCGAATTCAGCAGGTGGCCTTCTTGTCCAGAAGGCGCATAAACGCCTTCATTTATTAACTTGAGCTTGAGGTTGCGGATATCATATACGCCCACCAGAATAACGCTTTTAAATGTATAATCCAAATCATCTTTACGCAACAAGTATTTTTCTCGTAAAACCCCTAAAAAGTGAATGAAAATTCTGTCATCACTGGTCTTATCCACTTCGTCAATCAAAAGAACAACTTCTTTTCCTTGGCACATCTTTGTTATATGTTTATCCAGTTGTTTGAAATTCGTTATATCAGGATTCATCCAACTTGTTATATAAGACGATTCATATTCAGCGGGGGCTCTCTGGAGCGCTGTTTGAATCTTATCCATTAGCGCGTCGCAAAATGCGCTTTCGCTCTGAAAAGCGCTGTCCCCAATCCCCTCAAAACTAATCCGAGCGCAAATATATTCATTATAAATCCTTCGCGACAACGCGCTGAGTAAAGTGGTCTTTCCGTATTGGCGTGGTCTATTTATTGTAAAGTAAAAACCACGATCAACCATCGCCTTAACCTTTTCCACACGTTCGCTGATATCTACCATGTAATCGGTTTCTGGTCTGCACGTACCGACAATATTAAAACTCCTCTTATTCACGAGAATCATTCCTTTAAGGCTATATAAGAGCTTATCCTTTAATAAGTCGCAGCACTTGATTTATGTATACTTTGCATTGCAAATGGCTTAAAACAACCTTTAGTCCTATAAGCTTCTTTCAACGCTGAAACCATGCCATCCAGATCGGCCAGAAATATCTCATGGGAAAGTGTGCATCATTCTCAACACTCAGGTGGTATCGCGCATTATACATATTTGCATTGAAAGTTCCTATTTAGAGCTTGATTATACAGCGAGCGCGATTGATATCGCATTTCGCACCACTCAATGGACAGTCATGTACCAAAACAGGTACATTTGACAGCAAATCAGTGTATTCTTCTGTCTGTCGGATTGCTCATTTTTCTTTCGTTAGATCGAAGTTTTCCTACGCACATCAGTATAATCACCTAAAGCATAGCCCGCAATTCAGATGTCTGCTCCTGCTTGAAGCATATCGCTGAAAGGTCAACACCAGTTGCGGGCTTGCCGAAGCAGTGGCCCGTTTGGGGAAACTATCTGCATTGAGATTTATCCCCGGAAAAAGCGCGCTCGGATCCAAGCAACGCCGCCTGTGTTCCCGTAAAAGGCGAATCCTCAACAGCAGACTTTTTAGCGCTCGGATCTTTTCCCCCCTTGCCCTCTTTTTCCAGCCAGGTCGGCTTCGCGGCGATCGATCCAAAGCGCAGATCCCCGTTCAGGTGATAGCCTTCAAGTGTCGCCAGAGCGAGGATCTATCCTTATGCTATACCGATTTTCATCCAACGTTCCTTTTTTGTTGATTATCCATTGAACGGTGCGAAAAGCCGATATCAATCGCACTGGCTGTATAATCAACAAAAAAAGGTAATTTCCTATGAAAATCAGTATACATGAGCAATAAGCAGCGCCTAAAATGGAACTCTAAGGGTTGTTGCGAATTTCAACAAACCGCTTAAGAATGTAAAAGCGGACAAACCTTGGAAAATCAACAAAGTTTGTCCGCTACTTTTTTAACTGAGTCACTCGGGGCTCGAACCCGAGACAACTGGATTAAAAGTCCAGTGCTCTACCAACTGAGCTAGTGACCCAAGGCGCTTTTCTTAATGCCAAAGAGAGAAAGAAGGGTGGATAACGGGATTTGAACCCGTGACATCTAGAACCACAATCTAGCGCTCTGCCAATTGAGCTATACCCACCGTATCATACTCTAACGCGCAGTCAAATGTACTAGTTCTGAGGCCTGAACATCCCACAACATCCCACTTGCGCATCCGCAATCCGACCTCAAAACCAGCGCTTAAATGCTTGCCATACGCGTACCTGAAGGGACTCGAACCCCCGACCCACGGCTTAGAAGGCCGTTGCTCTATCCAACTGAGCTACAGGTACTTATGCTTAGTCGGAGACTTTGAAGCGTCGGGGTGACAGGATTTGAACCTGCGACCTCCTGATCCCAAATCAGGCGCGCTAGCCAAGCTACGCTACACCCCGATAGCATGCCAACTCAAAAACCTATGAAGGCTAAAACGCCCTCACAGGTTTTATGATCATTTCTTATAGGTTTATGATCACATCTTAATATATGCAGAAAGCTGTTTGATTGCCAAACAGCTTTCATAGAGGCTGCGCCCTCAAAACTGAATATAGGAAAACGCCGGCGTAAAAGGTCAAGCCCTCGGCCTATTAGTACGGGTCAGCTCAACGCCTCGCGGCGCTTGCACCTCCCGCCTATCAACCTCGTAGTC
>JAISZB010000320.1 GCA_031269465.1 Clostridiales bacterium
CGGCTTGCATGGCGCGGGTCCGCAAAAACCACTTCAACGCCCAAAAGCTCAGCTTTATATTTTATGTACATCGCCAAGCGGCAAAACGGCCGCGCGTGAAGATTTTTTTCGTTTCTGCGATTACCTTGTAGCAACCCTAAGGAGCTTGGGCACGGAGCATTCGCCCATATGTAGTAGTCCTCGGATTGCGCTTTGCGCTCTCCTTGAACCAGATGTGCTCATGCGAGGTGTGGTTCACGACCAGATCCATCATGATTCTCAACCCGAGAGAGTGGGCCGTGGCAAGCATTCTGTCAAAGTCCGCCATGGTGCCGAACTCATCCATGATGTCGCGATAGTCTGAAATATCGTAGCCATTGTCGAAGTTGGGGGATTTGAAGATAGGGGAAAGCCAGATGACGTCAAACCCTAAGTCCGCGAGATACGATAGCTTTGAGGTTATGCCGTTCAGGTCGCCGATGCTGCCGCAAAAGCTTCTTGGGTATATCTGGTATACGACGGATTTTTGCCACCACTTGCTTTTCATTGAAATCTTCCTTTCATCAGTTATGCCAACAATGCCTTTTTTGGCATGATCAGCCTCCTTGTTGCCTCCTTCAATCGCATGTGAGTGGATGAAAGCCAAAGGCTGCAAGGTGAATGCCAAGCGCTCCTAAAAGTCTCTTTGCGTGCCGCAAAAATCCGCCCCGTGTCTTTTCAGCATTAATGTTGCTCGTGTCTAGCCTGCGACATGCCAATCAGATTGCAATAATTGACATCATGCCAGCAAAAAATATGACAATGCGTTTCGGCTATTTTATCGCCCCGTCCACCATTCCCTGAATGATCTGCCGTTGGGCGAAAATGAACAGAATGATGATGGGGATCATGGCGAGCGCGGAGGCGGAAAGAATCAGGTCCCACTGCTTGACGTACGAGCCGATGAAGGATACGGCTGCCACAGGAAGCGTCTTGATGCCGCCGCTCAGCCCGGGCATCAGTGAAGGCAGAAGGAAGTCGTTCCAAATCCAGATGCCGTCAAGTATGACCACTGTCACCTGGATGGGGCGCAAAAGCGGGAATATCATCCGAAAGAAAACCCCTTCATGCGAGCATCCGTCGATAGTGGCGGCCTCCTCCAGCTCGTAGGGGATTCCCTTGACGAATCCATGGATTACGAAGATCGCAAGCGATCCACCGAATCTCATGTAGGCGAACACCAGTCCGCCTATGCTCTGCAGGAACTTGATGCCCGTGAAATCCTGCAACGCGCGCAGCGTTGAGAGAAGCGGCAGCATCACCGCTTGAAAGGGAATGACCATGGCCGCCACAAACGCCATGAAGATGAATGAGGACAGCCGCGTCTTGAAGCGGCACAGCACCCATGCCGCCATTGATGAGAACAATGTCAGTAGCGAGAGCGACGCGACAGTGACTATGAGGGAAGTGGCAAAGCTGCTCCAGTAATCGAAGTTCGAGTTCTCCATCACTCCGCCGTAATTAGTGGCGAGTTGTCCTAAGCTTGATGGCAGTGAAAGGGGATCCTGCACAATTTCTTCGCTCTTCTTAGCGGAGTTGAGCGCCACCAGGACGAACGGGGAAACGGCCGCGATTGCGCATGTTGCAAAAGCCAAGATGTCAATTTCCTCATCACATCTCAACCTCCTTCCGCTTGCTGATGGCCACCTGGGCAAGCGACACCGCAGCGAGCAGGACGAAGAAGACGACAGCCTTTGTCTGGCCCAAGGCATACTGGTTTTTGCCGATGACAGTGTTGTAGATGTTGAGGGCAAGGAATTCGGTTGAATGGTACACGCCCATGCCCACCAGCCTGCTGGGTGCGCCTGCGGTGATGGCCAAGTTGAGGTCGAATTGCTTGAACGAGTTGACCAGGGTCAGGAAGATGCACACAGTGAAAGTCTGGGAGATCATCGGGATCTTTATCCGCGCCATCGTCTGGAGAGTGTTGGCACCGTCAATTTGCGCGGCCTCCAGCACATCCGTGGGCACGGTCTGGAGGCCTGTGTAATAGATCATCATTATGTATCCGGAATACTGCCAGGCGCTGACTATCACGATGGACGACAACGCAAGGTTGGGATCAGACAGCATGGAGACGCCACCGCTTGCGGATAGCAGAACTTTGTTGAAGATGAACTGCCATACATATCCCAGCACTATTCCACCGATCAGGTTGGGAATGAAGAACGCCATCCGGTAAGCCTGCTTCCCCCTGATCTTGGATGAGCAGAGCAGAGCGAGCGCGAACCCAAGCGCATTGACGAGAAACATGTTCATTACGGTAAAGATTGCTGTTATCACGTGCGAATAGATGTAATCGTTTGTTTTGAACATCTTGGCGTAATTCTCAAGTCCGACGAAATTCTCGCATTTCACGCCTGTCCAGTCCGTCATTGAGTAGAAAACGCCGAGGATAAACGGTGTCATCACTGTGGCTAGGAACGACAGGACTAGCGGCGCCAGAAACATCACCTGCACAATCTCTCTGTGCCTTTTCGCGGGGAGAATGAATGCCCCGCTGCAGCCAACGCCAAGCCCCCAATCAGCATGGCGGCGCTAGCGGAGCCGGCGTTCCTCGAAAAATCATGCATTATCGCAAGCGCCGCCAGCGCGGTGCCCGTTGCAATAGCCAAAATCGCAAATGCGCGTTTCATTGCAAACCGTCCCCTTCTCAATAGTTCGAGGTGTATTCCGCTATTTGCGCTTCCATCAGCGCCACGAACCGCTCACTGTCTACCGCGTCCTTCGCGAAGAGCTCAAACACCGCCCCCGTCGCGTTCGCGGCAAGACTAACCGGCATATCCACCCAGTCCCACGCATAGGATTCGTGGTTTTTCATCTGAGCGTAGAGATCTGCGGCTATCGGCGTTGTTGGAACCAGTGCGCAGGATCTGAATGGAGAAATCATCCCGCAGTCCTCCACAAGCGTCTTCTGGCCCTCATCCGAGAGCGCCAGCTCATTCAGGAAGAGCTTCGCGCCCTGAAGGCTCCCGCTGTTCCTGTTGACCGCCCAGTAAGAGGGGGAATCCGCTGTGGCGCCAGGGGTGTCTGAGGGCATGAAGGCGTATGGCAGGATGCCGCAGGCGAGTGTCGCGCCGTAGCCAGGCAGCGACGGGTCGAGCCAGTTGCCCTGGGTAATGAACGCAGCCTTGCCCGTTGCCCAAAGAGCGAGCTGATCGTCGTAGATGCCTGAGTACAGGATATTGCGGTCTGCGTATGAGAATAGAAGATTTGCGTAGTCGGCAAACATGACTATGCGCTCTGAATCGATTTTTCCTTCCAAAAGAAGGTTGAGGTATGTGTGGTCACCGCGTTTGACACCCATAGTCAAGTACGCTGAGAAAAGGTGGTTGCCCGTTGCCCAGCTCATCTGCCCGGATTCCGGCGCGGCGGCCACCACGGCCTGCAGCCCCAGCTCACCCTTCATGGCGTCGAGCTTCTCGAATGCCGACCTTTGCGCGTTTACATTGGTCAGCCTCCCGGGGTCAATCCCCGCCGCGTCCAGAATGTCCGCGTTGTAGATGAGTCCAATGCCCTCGACCGCATAGGGGAAGGCGTGCGCTCTGCCGCGCCTGTATAATCAAGCTCCAAAATAGATGCCTTTGACTGCAAATCGGTGTACGTCACGGGGTTTGCGCTTTTACTTTTCCTCACTCAGCTTTTCAAAGAACTCACTCATTGGAATAGACCATTGTGGTCGATTTGTCAAGAAGGTTTTGAGTTCAAATATCTTTTGCTTAGTTGTTATAAATTGCAATATCAAATGCAACAGATGCCATAGGGATGTTTTTCCTTTCCCCAAGTGGAAGACGTAGGAGCAGGGGCCGCTCCGCCCCTTGCGCTGTTTTAAGGATCTCTATCGCAAACATTTCCGCAGGAGTCTTGCAACCCAAAATTTTCCTGGGAAGGCTGTTGTTCCAGTCCGCCGCCTTGGAGATCAGCTGCGCGGGCATGTCGTCCACGCTTCCCCCCTTTTCCGCGAAGCGGCGCAGAAGCCCGTTGTGGCGCTCGCTGGCC
Organism: Clostridiales bacterium; assembly: GCA_031269465.1. Lineage (GTDB taxonomy): Bacteria > Bacillota > Clostridia > Lachnospirales > WQUN01 > JAISWZ01. The sequence goes on from JAISZB010000320.1 coordinate 4,018, forward strand.
CCCTTCTCGAAGCTTGAGTAGGGATGGCGGAAATAGACGGCGCACTCCACGGCGATCTGGTTGCGCGTCTTCATCTCGACTATCGCCGGAACTGCGGACTTGTCTGATTTCTTAGATTAATTTATGCAGGCGGGCTTTTCTCCGTCTAGGCGGCCTTTCCCGGCTTTTCAGCCTCTGAATCCAAGCCGGATTCAATATAGTTGGAATTTGCGAATGCGACAGTTTTAGGCTTTGAATATATGCGCTTGATTCGCCTTTCAGGCAAAGCGGCCTTCAGAATTTCTTCCAAAAGGCGCAGAACAGCGCTTTTTGCGACAATTAAAGCTCTTCCGGCAGATTGCGGGCGCCCGGGAGCGGCTGGCAAAAGGCGCGCCCGATATGGAAGGGAAGATAGCGCGCCTTTTGAGTGCGCAAGGTTTTGCTGAATGCGCGCACAGCATTGCAGCCTCCGTTTTTTTGGGAGTTGAAGCCCTCTTTCTCAATTTCCCGCCTGTTTCTTCCGGCTTTGCATAATATGTGGCGGAATTTTTTGGATATAGCCATGCCGGCGGTGAAAGCGGAGGGATATTCATGGCCTTTCGGATGGGCGGGATCATACAGCCTCAATTCCGATATGCCTGCATTGAACTCCTCGAATTCGGCTCCATTTTTGAAGCAGTATGTATAAATTGCGCTATTTTTGTCCTTTTCTGTAAATTCCACGCCGTGCTTTTCAGTGCTGTCCCTGTCTTCGGCGATTTTTCGCGCGGTAGCTGGCGCGGATCCGCCTTTGAATCCGGCTGCGGAGAGCCAACCGAAGTCGATGCGTTTATTCATGGCAGGCTCGCAGGCGCAGGGCTGTCCATCGCGGCGCAGAAAACCTCTCCAGGGAGCGATTTCCCCGGCTTGCCCTCCAATTTGCCGAAAGCCTCGGACTCGCACTCCCGCTTTTGCCGGCCGCCGCTTTCATCCCCGCCTTCGAGCGGGCGATTGCTGAGAAGATTCTTATCCTCGGGCCCCCCGGATCCCGAAACTACGCCTGAAGGGAGGTTGCAACCTGCCGGCATATCCGCGTCGGCTTGAGGGCTTTGAGATTCAATCAGTCCGACAGCCATGACGCTTTCATGCCTTTGCTTGCCCGTAAATGCCGCCTCCGTCCACTATACGCCTGATTATCCCATTATTATAGCATAATTTGGAAGGATGTACAGCGGCGATGTTTTAGTCCCCAAGAGCACCGTCTATTATGTTGACTCCGTCACGCATTACACGCTGAAAACGGTGTGGGCGGACGGCACGGTAGATGAAGTTCTGGAATACGACGCGAAATATTCGGGCGATATTCCCTATGCGCCGGAGGAGGAAGTATCAATCGACTAAGAACAGGCGGAGCGGTTCTCAGGTATTTTACGCGCCACCTGTCGCGCAATACAGGCAAACCCGCGCCGGAGGGCATCCAGCGACACCAAAAAAATTGAAGGAGGCAATCCCAAATGAAGAAACGTATCCTTACCCTCGCGCTGGCGCTAATGATGTGCCTGACGCTCGTACCCATGACCGCGTTGGCGGCAGAGGTTGAGCCACCTGTAATATCAGACCTCAAGATATACTACACAGACGGAGAACTGAGCGCAGGTCTGGAATTTAACATCATTGTTCCGGATAGTGCAAAGTCTATGGATGGTTTTTATCTTGTCGATGAAGCGTCGTTTGACGGCGGTGAGTGGGAAGGCATTGGCTTTGACGGAGACAATAAGGAAAATGGCATACGCAGAACCTACCCTACAACGTTAAACGCAGATACTGTTGTCAAGTATCGCGTACGTTATCAATATCTCGTGGGCGTTGATTACTATTTTAGCCCGTGGTCTAATGTCCTCACGCTTAACGGGAAGATAGATCTGAACGCTTCCGACTGGGCAAAATCCGAACTTGAAAAAGCGGACGCGCTCGGACTTATTCCCGACTCCCTCAAAGGCGCGGATTTGACCAAGCCCATCACCCGCGCCGAGTTCGCGGCGGTGTCGGTCAAGGCATACGAGGCGCTTTCCGGCACGGCGGCGATTCCGGCGGTCAACAATCCCTTCACCGATACAAAGGACGTTGAAGTGCTGAAAGCCTACAACGTGGGCATTACGGCGGGGACAGCGGAGGACAAGTTCAGCCCCGACGTGCTGCTTAACCGCGAACAGGCGGCTGTCATGCTGACCCGCGTTTTCAAGAAGGTATCCGTCGCCGGGTGGACGCTGGCGACAGACGGGGATTTCCCGCTCGACTACGCCAAGCCCGCCGCTTTTGCCGACGACGCGAAAATCTCCGATTGGGCGAAACCCAGCGTCTACTTCATGGTGGCGAACGGAATCATCAGTGGCGTGGGCGATAACAACTTCGCGCCGAAAGCGACCACCAGCGACGAGGAAGCGCGCGGCTACGCCCAGGCGACACGAGAGCAGGCGCTTGTCATCGCGGTGAGAATGGTTGAGAAGTTGGGCGCGTAACGACTTTCAGACGCCCACAAGCGCGGCGCAAAATCGTGAGAATAACCCGCAGGGCATATAAATCCCCGCAAGGCTTGGAAACGAGCTTTGCGGGAATTTTTTAACCGAAACCACAAAATGGGCGAGAAAATCAGAGCGTTCTTACACTATCTTCGGATGGTACGATGGTTAATTTGTAACCCATCGGCGTTAGCATTTTGAACAGAGTATCAATTTGCGGAGTAGCTTTCAGGCTTTCCAACCGCGTCACCGCCGATTGCTTAACTCCCGCTGCTTCCGCCAACTGCTCTTGTGTCATACCCTTTGCTTCACGTGCGGCAATCAGCTTGCCGATGAGTTCGACTTCAAATTCGATTTTGGCCCTCTCCTTCGGGGAAACATTCGCATCGTCGTTATAGAAATCATGGAAACTATTGTTCGCCATGTTAATCATTCCTTTCCATGAAATCTTTCATGCACTGCTTCGCCTGCTCTATCTCTTTTGGCGGTGTTCTCTGCGTCTTTTTGATGAAGTGATGCAGAAGGATGAATTTATTTCCCGCCAGTAGAAGAACAATATTCGGTGCGCCAGCGGACGCAATTCCCACAGGCTTCCGTCAATATGCTTGACCTGCGGTTCTCCAAAGCGCTTTCCGTAGGTTTCCAACGCCAGAATGTGCGAGAGGATTTTTTGATATTGTATGCGGGCGTCCTTGCTTGCAGCAGCTTTGTCCCGTAGTTCAATCAAGAGCTCTTTTACAGGTTGCTTGCCGTGTCTATCCTCATAAAAATCCACCTCAAACCATGGGCACAGCAGGACAGTTTAACGCCCTTAACATAAGCTCAACAGATGCCAAAACGATTTCGAATTAGAGTTCTAAAGAAGATTCTTTTGATGCATTCAGCTCTTTTTTCATTATTTGCCTGTCTAAG
>JAISZB010000331.1 GCA_031269465.1 Clostridiales bacterium
AAAATGTATTTTCTATGAAAATACATTTTATGGACATTTGTCCATGCCTCAAACACACAAATGGCTTAATATTTTCATCCTTAGTGGTGAAGCGAAGCTTCATAGGGGTTTCTATGAAAGTCAGTATAGCTTATGCCTGCGCCTACCGAAGACGAAGCCTTTGCGTCCGTCTAGCATTTGAACCCTGCCGAACAGCTGAAAGCCAAATGCATACTTCGGAGATTGATTCAATTTCCTCTTCCCGCCTTAGCTGATAGTAGCCTTATGGATTTGGCGGTTGCGCTTTCCCGCTGCTTTCTGCATGTAGATTGCCTCTAAAGGAACAGCCGGTGGATTGCCGCTGATGCATCTGGCGTCTGCCGCGTGATCCTTTTTCAGACCGTTTCTAATTCTCGTGTTCTTTGTAATGTAGCCGTATGTCATGCATGCGTCCGGATACTCTTGTTGTAGAATGCCCAGCGCATGATCCCCATAAATGCGGCGTCTCTGAAAGATTGTCCTCTTTTTAGATCTAGCTTCAGCTTGCCCTCATGATGCCGAAAGCGGCACCCCGATGCCCATGAAAGCGGCATCCCGATGCCCATGAAAGCGGCATCCCGGTAGTCGTTGCGGCAATCCCCGCATAATGCGGCTGGATTGTTCGGAGCGTCGCCTCCTAGGTGATGGACGTTCAAAATGGGATTCTTGCAGCCTTTTCTGCCATGGCATGCATGTCCGTCTCGGAGCAAAACGTATTCCCGCACATTCCAAAATCCAAGCTTTCCGCCTTGCTGGCATTCAGCTCCCGATATACCGGGATTTTTGATTTTTTGAATATCGAATGAGGCAGCCTCTACAACTATTTTCGCAATCGGCAATATCTTATGCACGTTTGATACTGTTTTGATATGGGTCTGAATTTTACTCTCTATAGAAGGGGCAAGCCATCCCTTATGCTTTGAACGGACGCGATTGCTGAAGCGAGGCTTGCGGCATCTAGTCTTTCTATTGCGCCTGGCGCTTCTAAAAGCTCGTCTCGTCGACAGCAAGTCCACTATATCAGTCCTCAGCTTCACCTCAGCGGCGTACAATTCTTCTTTCTTCATCGTAGCGGAAATGCCTATAGTTTTGCTCGCCGCATCTACTCCCAGGCTTATCGGCTGCGTATATTCCGTGCCATCGTAAGATAGCTGGATTGCATAAGGCTCAAGCTTCACAGCCTCAGCCCTGCCATCTTTTAGCTAATGCCTTGCTTTCCCATGGCGCTTCGTCGGCATCGATGGCTTTCCGCTCTTGCTTAGAACATAAACCACATTCTCCGCCCTCCTTTGCGCTGCTGGCGCGCAATGCTGCATCACTGCAGTTAGTTGCCCTTCGCCAATGCTATTCCAGGGTTTTGCATATTTGCAGCACTGTCCCTTTCCCTTAGGACTGTTCAGCCGCAAGCCGCAGGATCCGGAGCTGGAGCAAACGCCCCGGAGCGCCTATATATTCTTGGACGGCGCAGCTTCCTAGTGGAAGCTTAGGCTAGCCGATCAGGACTTGCAACTGCAAGCCCCCGCCTCAAATATCAAGGGTTTTAACCTTGAGATATTAGGCGGTGGGTTATTGACATTTTGCAGCGATTCTTTCAGTTTTGACATCCTACTCCTAATGTGCATTTTTCGATCTAGCAGAAATATTTTCAATAGTCTATGCTTTTCAAGTATATTGAACTGAATTGCAACTACAATTCAGGCTTTGCTGCTTGGATTGTTATACACTTTTCACAATTAATTTTAAGTCTGATTTCAAAAGTCACGTTTACATTGTTAGATATTTTGTGATTTTTAAAAATGCACATTAGGAGATCCTAAAGATTATGCAGGGAGAATCGCTTCCTCCTTTTTAAAATATTGCCAACTCATTATTGCATAGAGATAATAAAGATTAGAAGTTGCTTTCAAGCATGCACCCCATAATTCTACCACTTATGCCAAAGTTCAGTCAACTGCACTCTTTAGGGTTTTGGGCTTGATTATATCGATTTGCAGTCAAATGTACCGATTATGGAGCTTGATTATCCATTGATGTCTGTATAATCAAGCTCCATAATCGGAACTATCAATGCAAATCAGTATTTCTGTTTGAGTGCGAGAAAAGAACAGAGCGGCATTGGAGTTGACTTAAAAAACCTTTTGCAGGTTCTTTTCTGCGCTTTGAATTTCTATCTATTTTCCTCTTGGCAAAGATAATATCAGCGAATACTTTGATTTTCAGCAAGCCCAATAGAAAACTGAAACTGATTAACTTTTATATTCATTCTCCTTTTTTCTATGCTGACGCGCATATGAAAGCTGCCTTTTAGCTTGACTGTACAGCGTGAAAGCGGATATACTGATTTGAACGGGTTAGTTCCCATTCTGGAGCTTGACTGTACAGCGAGTGCGAAATGCCGAATCGCCATTTCGCACCGCTCAATGGATAATCCAAAATAGGCGCGTTGAGAGCGCGGCGGCATATGCTGCGCAATCAAGCTCAAAATCGCTGCGTTTGACTTTGCGCCTGAATATAGTGATTTGCAACCGAATGCACCGATTAAAACCGGAGTTTTCCAGGGCAAATCAGCATATCAAGACGCTCTGCGGGAGGATTGAAGTTGGATCAAAGATCGCTGTTTGAACCGGATGAAATATGGGAGCCGCTGGCAAGCCGCTTGCGTCCCGAGTCGCTTGACGATTAT
>JAISZB010000336.1 GCA_031269465.1 Clostridiales bacterium
AGCTTTGATGTCCGCACGTTGGACGGAACAAAGCTGTCTGCGGGAATCAGCTGTAAGAAGCTCAAGCCTCTGGAGAAGCGAAAAGCAACGCTAACAGAAAGAAGCATGCGGCTTCCTCCTCATGCCTAAAGGGCAGGGGTATCCGCCGCATAACAACTGTGATGAAACATCCGCGCTTGAAATGGGGTGGATTCCCGCTCCGTCCGACAATATTGAAAGACCATAGCAACCGAACAGTTCTGAGGAACAGGGGAAGAAAAACTACCTTCCCCTGTTCGCATTAGGGTTCGCCTCCACTAATCAACCTCCATCCGATAGCAATGAAACAATGCGATTCAACTTAACCACTTTGTTGTCGTGCAGCTCAGATGAGTTTTTAGCAGATCTCCATTAAATCACCTAAAGTGCGCTTTGCGGCTGCCACCCAGCGGATCCGCTGGGTGCCCGGCTATGCCCGCTGGTGCTTTCCACGCTTCCATGGAACGGAGGTTTGCCATTTAAAATGCCGAATTTGCTGGCTTGGCGAACACAGGCATGGCGCTGAGGCAGCTATTTTTCTTCCACGGATTGCCACTGCGCAATTCGCTGGCATAATAAGCTAAATAACTTCAAAACCCATCGATTCAAATTCGATGGTTGCGTCTAGCTTTGGCAAGCTGGAAAAATCAATAGGGTTATTTGGCTGCGTCCGATTCAGCATGAATAGCGCAGCAACAATCAGGCAGTCGGCGGCAAGGGCGGTAGCTTTATCCAAGGCCGCTGGACGGGTTTGATTTTTTCCGTGTGAATATCAGTTTCTACGATTATACTGTCATCTTTTTGCTCGATGAAGTCCATCAGTTTTTTTGTTTTCAATTCATCACTTCCTCATTTTGGGATATGCCTTGAGTTTGCCGCATGTTAGGAACAGACCAATTAGCTATACTGATTTTCATAGAAACCCCTATGAAGCTTCGCTTTACCACTAAGGATGAAAATATTAAGCCATTTGTGTGTTTGAGACATGGACAAATGTCCATAAAATGTATTTAGTACTAAATTACCTTTTTTGGAGCAGATTGTATAGAGTCTCAATGATAATCAAGCACCAAAAAAGGAACATTTGATGAAAATCGGTATATCATCAAGCGTTTCAACGCCCTCAGCAAGCTCCCTGACAAACAGTATGCCGCTCTCTGCTCAGTATGAAAACGGGCAGGGGCAACTTGAAAAAGAGATGGATGAACTGCAAACTTCCGACGGGATGAATGTCCTCTGGGGGAAAGACAACGGCTACAGGCCGCTCTCCAATCGATCATTTGTCGGAGGCCTGCGCCGCAGCTATGAGATTCTGCATGATACGCCCAGGGAAATGTCCCGCTCGGCTATGCGCCGAAAATGTATAATCTCATCAGTTTGCTAATCCAAGTGGAAATGGCAGCCTGATGCATCTGAGAGCAAATTTCAATCGCAGTCGTTTTTTCAAGTGGCAGGCTCTTTGTCCTGGAGGGGGGATATCTTTCCTCTGCAGGTATGAAGCCGGCAAACGGGAATTTTGCAAACTTCTTCTACTTGCCAAGATCATACTTCATAATGTCTCAATACAGTTCCCTGGCCGACCCGGTGCGGCCCTTAGCGCGCTGTAACTTCGACCGTTGCGTTTTCCCTAACCATTGTGAGATGCACGTTTCAAATCTGACTGCCCTTGGTTATTGGAATCCAAAGTTCGCTTTTATAATCGGGCTTTGTTGTGTTGGGGCTTTCATTCCACAATATTTCCGGCCCGCCTGTTGACTCATACCCGGACGTAGGGAACCATTCGGTGAAAATCCTCGCCCATGTGTCCTGTAATGTTTTGGGGAATTCTCCCACCGTCGTAAATGCCGCCCAAGTACAAGCGTCAATAGACAGTATTTCCCATCGGTTCGGCGCAACCTTTGTGGTAGCAACTCCAATATATTCGTCAACGTAATCTCCTTCGGCCAGGAAGCGTCCTTCCGTGAAGTTTGCCGATACGCACAAAATTCCCGTCGGCTCAACATTGGAAAGTTGCTTAAGTTCTGTAAAATCATCTATTGTCAGACTTGCCCACATGGAATCCATATGCGGGTTTTTACCCTCGTAAATCAGGGGTATGCGCTTCTTTATCCCTGCAATGAAAAAAGCTTCTTTTTCTACAATTCGATAATTCATTTCAGTCCCTCCCTGAATTATCAGGCGAAAAGTCATTGGCGGAAACGCTTTCAAGGCAACATTGTTTTTTCGCGCTTGCGACGGTGATACGCCATGCATGTTTTGAAATGCTTTGGCAAAAGCGTCCGGCGAATTATATCCCATTCTCAATGTAAGGTCTATAATTTTTTCTTTGCTGTTTTTTAAGACAGTCGCAGCTAAGGCTAATCGTCTGCGCCGAATATACTCGCCTAAAGGCATTCCGGCGAGAAAAGAAAACATTCGCCTAAAGTGATATTCCGAACAATAGGCAATTCGGGACAACTCTTGCGCGTCAATTTCTTCCATAAGATGTTCTTCTATATACTGCATAGCCATATTCAGTTGAGCAAACGCGTCCACTTCCATGACCTCCTTCAAGAATATAATAGCAAATCCAATTTGTGAATACCCGTCAATTTAGGTGCAAGTATTAATGATTCGCAATAAAAAACTTTTCCTGTCAGCAAAAAGACAAATTCCAATTTATCGGAATCTTTTTAGTAGCGAGTAAAACTATTTGCCTCAGGGCAAAACGGATTCCCGAAGCCGACTGCCGTCAACGGCGGTAAAGCTCCCGGCGGTTATGCCGCAGCCTAACCGTCAAAGTGGGTGAAGCGCCCCCGCTCCGTTTCCAACAAGCATTGCACCGCGAAAATATGAAAATTCCAGAAGATCATTAAACCCCCTTAGCGGCCGGACGCCGAAGAGGGATTTTTCACATAGATAATAGGCGCAACCATAAAAGCCAATTCAGAAAGGAGATTTCCGCAATGGGCAACAGCACAGTCATGGTTGTCGCGTTCCCCGACAGCGGCGAGGAAACGGAGCGGAATATGCAAGCCATCAGAAGCGACATAGCGAACTTGAGGCTAGCTCGATTGATTGGGAAAAGATAAGACAGCCATTATCCTCCAAAAGGCGGAAGTCACTCTGGTGTTGCCTTTAACAGCAATCGTAGGCAATGCTATGCACGACTATATCGAGTTGGAACGTCCGAAAATAGACTGCGGCTGTATTTTCATTACCCGCAATCGACCATTTAGCTGGAGAGTTAAAGTTCTCACAGTTGATCCTCAAAAGCCTTGATTTAAGCCGTTCTTCATTATGCATCAAATAGAAGGCTAGTGCGGACAGTCTTAAATGCGCAACAGTCCTATTTGGCTATAATTAAGCATTTTACAGGCTAAGCATAATGCGCAATTAAGAGCGACAGCACCAGTAAACTAAAACGTCGTAAAATAAATGATTATCTAGATTTGGATTCGAGGATTTTTAACTCTCCAGATTTAGGCGTCTTCATGGCAATGCGGGAATGCCTGAAATTATGCTGTTTAATGCAATCGGCAAACCGCCTTTTAATAGCTGGTTTCATAAGATTGGCATACAGCAGGAAGCAGATTTACACCGCTGCTACACGTCCTTGCCATGTGCTGGTTTGCCGGTGACATTAGGGGTTTTATAGAAAGCGATCTTGACGAAACACAATTTGTGCATTCTCCGTATGTTTTCGAGAACAAGATTTTCTCCCAATAATACATTGATGCGCCGAAATGATTCAATTGGCTGACTATGGCAGCGAAAAAAAAGAGTGCAGATTTTAAGCGCACAGGGTCTTACTCTGACAAGCTGTATGAGGTATCGGTCTATTACAAGACTTTCTCGAATATCCTGCAAGTGCGGACGGTCGCTGGGGAGAATCTCGTTGCTATGAAGCTGATGAGCGGCAGACTGTACAAAAACGGCCTTTCAGATATTGCAGGTATTCTGCTTGAACATCAGCGGAGCAACGAGCCGATAGAGCGCTCCGCGATTGAAGCTGCGATAAAAAATCTCTACGGAGACGCCGTTTTGCCTGAAACTTCCACCGAACTGCTGAACGCGTCGTTTGTGAGGGAAAACTACGAACAGCTCTATAACGAGAGTCTCGAGAGCGAGAAGATCTCCAAAGAGATACTGCTGAAATTCGAGCATGACTATCCTAACGCTCTGAAAAGCGAGAATATCAGCGGGATAATCGAACAGGCCAAGAAAAAACGCGCTGCACAAGAAAACTCTGAGGAATAACAAACGCAGGGTTATCGCAGAAATTCACTTAGAAAAAAAATCAAATAGAATCTGGCCTGTCCGCCATGAGAAGAAAAGCCTTGGTAGGCGCGAAAGTTACGTTTGTTGCCATTGTGCAATTTATTTGTATTTTTTGAGCATGGCGCAAAAGCTCGTCTTATCGACAATGCAGATCACAAGGGCGATCAAGCAACTGCAAAGGTTGAAGCTGTTCGATGTATCCAAAGACGGAGTTAAGGTTGTGATAGGCGGAAAAGATGACCGACGCGCCATGTTCGAAAATGCGAAAGCATGCTTGATTGACTCTGTCCGCAAGATACTCTATATTCCCCATAGCCAGATGGAGGCAATAAGCCGCTTGCAGAAATCAGCGCGCTTTCGTCTATGTCCATGCGGGGATGCGGGTTCGATAGACCCTCCAATCCTTAGTTCAGTCTCCACTCGACAAGGCGGCTTTACGACGATATAATATATGGCGGGAAAGAAGGGATTGCCATGCCGCTCTCCATCAGCGTTTTTATACAAAACAACTTCGATTGGGAGAAGAAATTGGCGGAGCCGCCATACTTTGTGAAAGCCAAGCGTGAAGACGGTTTCGTTCTGTTAAAATATGATCAGATTCACTCGGACTTCACTCTGCCTATAGTACGCGAGTGCCGGGGAATTATCCTTGATGAAACGGATGACTACAAGCCTGTTTGCGTTCCCTTTTTCAAATTCGGCAATTTTGGCGAGAGCTATATTCCTGAGATTGACTGGCCCACGGCACGGGTTCAGGAGAAGGTGGACGGTTCGCTTGTCAAGCTGTGGCACGGCAGGAATCGGTGGCGTGTTTCCAGCAATGGGGAAATCAACGCCCGCAACGCGCATATCCATAGCGCGCTTTTGCCCCATAGGCGGCGGACCGATTTGCATGCCCTTTTTATGGAGGCTTGGATGAAAACCGGCGTGTCCATGGAAAGCCTGAACAAAGATTATACCTATATGTTTGAGCTTACATCGCCGCATAACCGCGTCGTTATCCGCTATGAAGGCGTTAGCATTCGGCACCTCGGGACGCGCGACAACCATACGCTGCGCGAATGCGAGATGGATATTGGGATACTCAAGCCTCGTGCGTTCACGCTTAAAACCCTGGATGAATGCATAGAAAGCGCGAAGTCTCTTGGCGACAGCGAGGAAGGCTATGTAGTTGTTGATCAGTTCTACAACCGGATCAAAGTGAAATCACCGCGCTATGTAGCCTTGAATCACTTGGTGCAGGGCGTGGCGACATGCGGCCACATTGTTGAAATCATTAAGAAAAATGAGCAAGATGAATTCCTGGCATATTTCCCCGAATACAGCGAGATTTTCTGTGAGATTTTGCTCCGGCTCCATGGTTTTTCAGAGCGGCAGGACGCCGCGTTGGCCGAGCTTCTATCTTCAAATTTCGGTTCACGAAAGGCTCTCGCTGGGGCTGTGATGAAAACAGAGTGTCCTGCATGCCTGTTCTCTCTAATTGATGGAAAAGAAGCCAAGGCTTTGGATTGGCTTATGTCGAGGCCGACGGAAAAAATATTGGGATATATTGGGCTGGCGGATGAGGCTTAAGAGAAATCAGAGGAAAATGGTCTTTTACCGAATGCGCCGTAAAGCTCACGGCTTTAGCTGTGGGGATATAAGGCGCGGCTTTAGTTTTAAGTGCGCCCTTTGGCACCGATTTTTTGAGCGCCTTGCTGCGTAAAACTTGGAAAAATGATGCAATATCAGCATCCGGCATAAGCCAGCGGCAATCAAAGGTTGGTAAAACATCCTTGTTCTTTGAGTATTGAATGCAGTTCCCGCAGCTCCAGCGGCCAACCGTTTGCAGGGCGAAATTGCATGTGCACTGGCTAGGAACGGGCTGATGGCACAGCCTTTAGCTTGAGGCGGAAGTCGATCCCCTTGGGTTTTCTTCTGCACTTGAGAATCCCCCGGCTTTAGCCGTGGGGAGTGTCAAACTTGAGACATACGCCGGACAGACCGTGAAAATGCTGGATATTATAGCCCGTTTCCGGCTTGCGGAGGATGATGTCATCGTAATGCTGGGTGATGCCGGGTTGAATTGCTGCGGCAACTGCGCGGCGACAAGGACAAAAACCCCGCCTGATGAAACGGGCGTTGGAGCGTTATAGTCGAGGACATCATTGGTTTGTGGCAGCCTGAGATTTTGGAGCTTGATAATACAGAGCCGCAATGGACAATCAATCTCCAATATCGGATTTTTTGACTGCAATCGGTATATGAGATGCGAAAGTTCGCGTAGGAGCAGAGAACGGTAAATAAAATAGGCTGGAGCCGCCGCTTACGCGAATGCTCCAGGCCTTGGAGTTCACCCTGGCTGAGTCTAACAGCTTGCGGATGATGAACCGGGATGAGGCATCGCTGCTACGGATGCCGAATAGGGAAAGCCGCGCCAGATTTGGCGCAACCTTCCCTTTTCGGTGCCGCGCTTCTTGACTACTGCGTCCAGCTCTGCGACCATCGTGGTGCCGCGCTCGTCCGCATCGGATGAACTTGATTCCGCTATTTAATGGGTGGTGCCGGCAAGCTTGCTCGAAAGTGACTTCGAGGCAGCCTGCATTCTTTGCGTTTCTGTCGAAAGATGGATGTTTCCATGCCCGCATATTTGCAATCATGCGAGAGCCGTTCTGCTATTGGTCTGCTCCTTGTGAATTGATGCGCCCCATACGCGGCACATGGCTTATAGCGGACTGCAAATCGCATCCTTAGCCGTCCGTTGCTGCTTCTTCGAGCTACACTACAAGACGAGCCTCAGAGAATCCGGTATGCCAGCGTGTCGCAGGCGTTAAACTGCCTGCTTTGAAGTCCCCGCGCAGTCCATGCTTCAGCTTTAAGCAGAGCGATATTTATTCGCCGCTGTCTCTTTAGGCGTTCGCTTCCAGCACATCCTCTGGTTTCGGCTTCACCTTTGCCAGAATGATTTCGCAGGCTTTCATGAGCAGCTCTATCCGCTCTATCTCACTGGACTCCCTGTAGGTTTTCAACATGAGCAACTCGGTCTCGGAAAGCAGCTCCGATAGCGGCTCGGGCAATTCATGGCATGTGAGGCTGCGGATTTTCGGCAGCGGCTCCGGGGATTCGGCCAGGCCTAGAAGATAGTCGGCGCTTAGATGGTAGTACTCCGCTATCTTGACGACGGTTTCCGCCGTGGGGAAGACCTTGCCCAGCTCGTTGGACTGCAGAGTAGTGAGGGGCAGGCCGATGGCCGCTGCGGCGTCTTTCTGGTAAAGCCCCGTGGCTCTTCGGGCAAGCGTGATTCGCTCTGAAAAAATGGACATTTTGATCACCTCGTGAGCATATTTTGATAAGTAATATTATGGAGCAAACATATAAAAATGAATTGAGACATCCTGAAGAGGAGGTCTTGACATCAAAAACAACATCAGGAGCCGCCGCTTGAAGCAAGGGTTAAGGATTCGCACCGCGCCCAGGCTGATGTCCGCGCTTGGCGCTGAACTGGATGAGTTTTTCACGGATTTTCGGGGGTCTCAGCATTAAGAGCAACATCAGGCTATCGCTTGAAGGGCTGACACAGCAGAGCATCAACGAAGTATCGCATCTCGAAAGGGGCTTCAGATCCTTGAGGATTCTATCCCCATGCGCAGGAAGCGGTAAAAGCCCTTTCATGCACGGCTACATACGCGAGGATGCGCTGAGCGGCAGGCGCACCTCCGAGTAGGATCCGGGAAGCGCACACTGTAATCCTCGCATTTTGAAAATAATTATATCATACTGTGCGCCAGTTGTAAAGGCAGAGTTAAATGGGGTGTAGATAAAAATTGTGCTTAGGCGGGTTTCAGTCATGGCTTAGAAGGATTGGCATTAAGCGCGTGAATCAAGAATATAGTGAAATGCGGCGAATTTTGTCCTTCTCTGCAACGTCGTAGATGCCGGCGGGGCCGCATTCCAGAGTTGTGCTGTATACCAGCTTCCTGGGAGTAGAGGTTTACCGAAGCTGTCATACACATGCCTTCTCAAATATACTACTTTAGTTGGGATCCGAACATATTATTTAACTGAATGTAGATATTTATTTTGCGTATAAGCCTTACGGAGATCGGTATAGCCAGCTGGCGCGTCTGCGGGAATCGGTATGCGCTCTCAGTCGGTGGATACCCGAAGGACGCAGGCGGAGCGATGCGGTGCTCGCAATGGACGGACGCCTCGCCTTGATCGACTTCAAGTACGACAAGGGGAATTCCGTGAGCGACGAAGACAATCTCCAGCTGGAGTTTCACGCCATCGGCGAGCTTGAGAAATACGATTGGCTCTACGGCGTGGGCGTAGATATAAAAAGCAGGTACTCCTTGCTGAATATGGCGAAAACGTATGAGGCTAAAAATAATTGCGCTAATGGCCTTTTAAAGCCTATAGTTGTATATCGACCTGCTATTTTTTTCTGCTCTCATGGCGTGGAGCGCGTCTGCATGGCGGTGTACCAGCCCAGGCTCGTCTCCCAATTGACATCAAGCGCTGACGACTTGCTCGGCTAGGCAGAGGCGGAAGTCAAGCTGAAAGTTGCGCTTGCCTTCGATGGCGCGGGGGATTACTGCAGGTTTTGCTGAGCGAAATTCCAGTGCCGCGCACGGGTTGAAGAGAATCTGTCATCCATATAATGTCGAACGACATTCAGCTTGCCCAATATTTGACAATGCTCCTAAATGTCGACAGCAACGCCTAAAATGCAGATGAAGGACAAGGAATGGTTGCTGTCGTTTGACTGTTAGATGCGCTTTATATTCAGCCATTCCGCACTTAAAGAGGGTTTGGACAACCTCAATGAGTTCCAAGTTTCTATTCTTCTTGAGCAAAAATCTACGTATACTTGAACAAAAGAAGGCGGATTCGAGAACGCGGTCGTTGATCAGGCTCTCCACATGAAGATTTGTTCGGTGATATTCGCCAAGTCACAGTGTTTTTTGTTCAATATTTAGGAGCATTCAAAAAGATGGAACTCGATCTTTATGAAATATTTGGAACTGTTCCGACAACTCTATTTTCTTTATTCACCAGTCAAAAGAGCATAAAATTCTTGCAGAAAAGTTCAAAATTGAAGAGAATATATGTTTAAATTTGCAAAACTTATCAATGAATATGTATAAACTTAGATGATGTATATGTTTTAATAAATTATATGATAAACATAGCAACATTAACAAAATTATTCAAAATGACAGTCACTTTGCAAACCGTCGGAATAGCTATAAATATTTTGAGCTATACTCTGCGTCCTCAAAACAACAGCCGCGACATGGAGGGACATTCCAGACAGCTTCCCGAATTGGCCCGCAACCTGTTGCCATTTCAGATCCTGGTCGGAAAGGGACGGATCTGGAAAGAGCGCGATAGACAAGGCCCCCCGGCGAGCTTATGCTGGGGTAGCGCGCAGTAAATGGAAGAAAAGGCAAGACTTCGATGATCATCGTCGATTCAAGAAGCGCGGAAAATGCGGATACTATAGAAATAAGGGGATATGATGGCGGAGAGAGGATCTCCGGAGCCGAAATCCACATCGCAGCCGGCGTCCTCGGACTGCTGTTCGCCGTGGCCGCTAGCGTGGCTTTTACGATAGCAATATCAGGATGCCAGAACAGCCTGACGGGCGGGAGGGCGAGGATGATATGGAAATGGAATAGTAGGAAAGTGAAAAAGCAACGCTCCTGCCGGTCGGTATCGGTGGGAGCGTTGTTTACATTTTACGGGTGGACACTGGATCCGTGCGGGGGAATTTGATCCCGAGATCTTTCTCAACCGCCTACGCTTTATTCCGTTTGCGGTACCATATCGCGGTGACTTACGCGCCTATGCGACACGCATTCTTGCTCCAACAGCTGAACGCGCCGTGAAACAGCAAGGCATAAGCGTTCGCGGCGTTCTTGCTCTATAAATAGCGCTTTCTTGTAGATATCGTTCGCGACCTCCTCAATGTCGGACAGTTTAGAGAAATCCACAAACTCAAGCGAATTAGCCAGTTTAATTTGCTCCTTGTGCGTCGAGCGAAAAGGCTTGCTCTTGTCGGTCCCTTTGATACCGATTTCATTTGTCGGCAAATCATGCCACATGCTCGTACCGCTGTCGTAGATTGGAGCAATACCGAGCCATTCTAACGTTTTCGCATTACGGACCGCCCCGAAGTTGTTCAAATGCCTGTCCTCGTTGACAATCAGAAAATCCAGAGCGAGCATTTGCGCCATTGCATCTTCCGCACGGGATATGCCAATCGCGTCACAGCAAGCGAGAAAATGCTGATAACTTGATGTGCTGTTCGGACGTTTCAGCGTTCGCATAATGTACCACGCGCTCACAAGTTCGGTTTGAGGCGTAAGAAAATTTTCACAGACGCTGAAGTTCTCGCGACCATCGAAAATCACGGTATAAGGGACGTGAGGAATCCCTAATCGGCTCATGATTGCCGTCGCCAATACTTCGTTAAGCGGTTCTTGCCGAAATGGGTTGCTGCCGCCTTTCATCAAACACCGCTTACCGTCCGCTATTATCCATTTTTTTCGTAACCAACCGTCCGACGTATTATCAGGCGACATCAAGTCTGCGCCTCCGGCTCTTACTGTGCCGCCAAATAAAATATTGCCGACATCCCCGGAAAAGGCATTCGTGAAGAAATTGATGTCGTCCCACACAATGTTTGATTTGACCGGACGAACCCAATACTGGTCGGACAGGCTCAAACCCAAGCATTTGTCGATGAGCAGTTGGGGCGAACTAATCTCCAGCGCTTCAAGTGCGTCCTGAATACCTTGGCGGCTCGCCGGAATTGAGCGACCGACCCACCAATCGTTAAGTAGTTTGCGGTCAGGTGCACCGTCCCCCACCGCCACTCCTACAGGGAGATGCCGGATGTCGTAAACGTCGTGGATACGCGCCACAACGCTGATGGCGTCGTCGATTTCTATGTCCGCCACGGCTGTGTTTTTGTGCATAAGCGTGTAAATCATGAGTGTTCGCCACCTTCTCATTTTCTTAATATTACCACTATACCATCAACAACAGCGTTTTCCAAGTCTGTTTTTTGACCGGCAATGAAGGCTATATTAACAGGATAAAGATTAATCGACAAAGTTAAGGACAATTTACTTATTTAAAAAATATTAATTTAGAATAATTAATAAGAAACAGATTTTCAATTAAACGCTTATACGCTGTTTGGCATATGTAAAACGGCATTTACTTGATTTCAAATTAGCTGATACGAAACGAATAAATATGAACGGCAACTTTCCTCTATTTCGCGCAGAATCGGCGGGCTTCATCCTGGCGTGCTTCAAAGACGATTCTTCCGACAAGATCTCCGCAGTCTTGCCTGTGTATCCGACTAGCGGCGCGCGAAGCCCGCTCTCTTGAATCGAAAGCATGCCGATGAATCTCGAAGGCGGCGCCGCATATACGGAAATCCAGCGTTAAGCCAGCATTTCCTGGCTGGCGACAGCCTCTTCCCCTTCAAAAGCTTCCTAGCCGCCTTCAACTTGCGGCGTTCATAGCGCCAATGTATGATATCGCGGCAAGCGAAATTAACGGCGTCCTCTTCGGCTTGCTTGGCTGTATCCATGATGTCCAACGTGTTTTCGGCTCCTCAGCGCAACTTTGTCTGGATTGGCGGCAATCTGCAATGCAAATCAAATTATGGCAAGTGTTAGCCCAGTTCTAAACTGTGCTACGACAAAAACGATTCGGGGAAATAAGCATTCCAAGGCAAGAGCCGTGTGTAATAACTGAGGTGGAGGATGGACATACTACTACACCTGCCAACAGAGGAAATATCGGAGGAAGTTGCGTTAACGTCGAGTTCTGCAATGCGGTCTGCGGTATTTTGTTCCAGTTCGACTCCTCCGCATTACTGAAAAAGGCGTGGGCAACCGAAACTTGCCATCGCCCGCCACACTGTAATTGATTTGAAACCCCGAAAAACGGACAGGGAGGGTTACCGGCGAGTCATATCGCGCCCGCAAAAACTCAAGCGCAGACTTGCAGGGAAAGGGATTGCCCTTTCCTTGCAGTCATAGCTTTTTGCCGTTACCCTAAGTCCTGAGCCCTCATTTTTTCGAGAAGCTTCTCCCGCTTCCGTTTCTCCCGGACGCTTAAGTATATGGCGGCATATACCGCTGTCGGCATGTTTGATATTAAAAATGTGCTTATGATGGCCGCAGCTGTTGCACCTGCGATTTGAACGGGCAAATCCGTCGCGTTTTCGGCGGCTTGCGAAACAGCCCGCCCATTTTCTATAATGATCGTCGCCCTCTGCTCCCATGATACGCCAATATTGAAAACGGCTATAAGGGAAAAGAGAACAGTGATGACGGGCAGAATCAGCCCAGGCCATCTGCTTTCCATTTTGGAGAGGAAAATTTGCAGCATGACGCTGCCGATTCCCAACCCCAGAAATATTATAATCGAAAAAAGTGTTAATCCTAATCTCATTGTGCAGCCTCCTTATGCTTCTTGTACTCCGCAATCAGGATTTTTGCGGTGTCAAAGTCGATTTTCTCATTTACCGCCATCCTCTTTATCAAAGCGATATAGGGCTCTCCGGCGTTTTCTTCCGTGATGAGGATTTTCTGAATCAGGCGGTCAAGCCGCAACCGGACGGTTGGGTAAGTTACTCCATATTGCCGCGCGACCCCTTTGAGAGAGCCGGACGCTTGAAGAAAGTTTTTTATGAACGCAATATCCTCGTCCTCGAGTCCGGCCATCCATTCGGGTACAACATTGATAGGCATCGGCAAACCTCCTTTAATATAATTCATTAAAAACATTAATATTATTAAAGTCAATAGTAAAATAATATTTTCATAAAATTTTTATAGCTATTCCGACGGTTTGCAAAGTGACTGTCATTTTGAATAATTTTGTCGTTAATGTTGCTATGTTTATTCATATAATTTATTAAAACATATACATCATCTAAGAATTATACAAATTCATTGATAAGTTTTGCAAATTTAAACATATATTCTCTTCATTTTTGAACTTTTCTGCAAGAATTTTATGCTCTTTTGACTGGTGAATAATGCAAATAGAGTTGTCGGAACAGTTCCTATAGTTTTGATTTGAGTGAATAAGAATAACGCCAAACCCGAAAATCCTTAATATTGCTGGCTTCTTGCATTTATCGCCAACATGCCATAAGAGCGCTCAAAAGCGATGCTCTTCTTGCAAGCTGGATTCGCCCCGATATATTAGCGGCTTCCAACAGCATCACGACGACCGAAGCGTACGCAAAATCCGACACCAAAAACCATATGCAACGCATGAGGCAGCGTACTCCGACATTGATATCAGACCCGACGCTGACCGCTTTATGGAATCGTTGCGTTTCACTCACGAGCTTCTGGAGAGTCTGCCCGCCAATTGATATTTGCGGCTTTGGAAAGCGATATAATGATAACCCACTGAATTTACTGGATTGCACAGCGCCTCTTTTAAAAATCTAAAGCTTACATAAGTGGCAACTTGGAAATATTTCCACAGCTTTCGTTAAGCTAAACAGCAGTTCGCACCTCAGCAAAGTCTATGATGGATGTTGGCCAACCTTTATTTGTGATGAAAGCATGAGATTTGGCTCACTGTTTTTTTTCGTCTTGACTCAATAAGCTTCGAGCCATACAATTTTATATGCTACACATTTCGGATTTCATGCTTAGATTGACTTTCCTAAATTTTCTTATTAAAAGTTATGATTTCAATCGAATTAATAAATTAATACACTTCATTGTCAGCGCGCGCTTTTAAAAGAACCATTGGAGGTGATATAATTGCAGAAGTTGTTAATTGTCGATGACGACATTCATCTTCGCGCTTTAGTCAGAACATACGCAGAGCAGGAAGGATTTGAATGCCAGGAGGCAACTGATGGAAATTCAGCTCTTGACGCAATCTGGCACAATAGTTACGATATGATAATACTGGATGTAATGATGCCTGGGAAAGACGGCTTCGAGACTCTCAGCGAGCTTCGAAAGACAAGCGACGCTCCGGTCATACTTCTGACTGCCAGAAAAGAAGAGTACGACAAGCTGCACGGCTTTGGCCTTGGCGCCGACGATTATGTCCCCAAGCCATTCAGCCCCAAAGAGCTGATGGCCAGGGTAAAGGCGGTCCTAAAGCGCGGAAGGCGTTCTGAAGCGGTTCGCCTCAACTTCGGCGGAGTTGAAATAGAGAAAGCCTCACGGACAGTAAAGCTTGACGGGAGAGAAATTGGACTTACTCCCAAAGAATTTGATTTATTGCTTTTTCTGGCCACGCACAACCATATTGTGCTTAACAGAGAGCTGCTTCTTAAAAATGTTTGGGGCTACGACTATTTTGGGGACGCCAGGACTGTGGACACCCACATAAAATCCCTCCGCGAGCGGCTCAACAAGTATCGGACCCTTATTCTCACTGTATGGGGAGTAGGATACCGCTTTGAATACAAGGAAACTGATTAATCCGTTCAAATATCTATCAAGCAAGCTTGCTCTCCGGCTTTGGACCATGATGATGCTACTGGTTCTATTTGGCCTTGCCTTTTTATGGATTGTCGAGATAATGCTTTTCGAATCCAACTACATGTCCGCCGCAATGGAGGAGCTAGAGCAAAGAGTTGAGGAAGTCGCTCAGGAATTCAATGAGTCTTCGATGCGGGGAACCGCAAACCCCATGGCATACCTAAGCCGCACAGTCAGCGGCAAGGTGTTTCTGCTGGACTCAAGAAATGTAATACTTTTCGCATACGGAGGAGGCCTTCCAAGCGAAGTTGGCTTTGGCACCGCAGAAAAGCACGCCGCCCACATTAAGAAAGAGCTTATGTATGTCATAAGCGGCCACGT
Organism: Clostridiales bacterium; assembly: GCA_031269465.1. Lineage (GTDB taxonomy): Bacteria > Bacillota > Clostridia > Lachnospirales > WQUN01 > JAISWZ01. Next base: position 15,126 of record JAISZB010000336.1, read on the forward strand.
CACCCGGAAAATTGACAAGAATGAAATGATGCTGAGCTTGGGTTATCCGCTGACTTATCGCGATCATCCAGCTGCGCTCTTTATATACGATACGCTTACTGAGATAAAAACGATGCAAGAGATGAACCGGCGTCAGCTTTTTGCCCTCAGCTTTGCCATGACTGCAGTTGCATCCCTTCTTGCCTTCTTCTTGACCAGGCAGTTCACTAAGCCTATACTGAAGATCAAGAATACCGTTGATCGCCTCGCCGAGGGAGATTTATCCGCTACGCCCCGAATCGCGCGCATGGATGAGCTCGGAAAGCTTTCTCGCTCCGTGGAAGAGCTTGGGCAAGCTCTTAAGCGGCTTGATATCCTCCGCAAAGAGGTTATAGCAAATGTTTCCCATGAACTGAGAGCCCCTCTTTCTTTGATTATCGGCTATGGCGAAATGGTTCGCGACATTACCTGGAAAGATGCCTCCAAAAGAGAAGAAAACCTCGGACTCATCATACGAGAGGCAAACAGGCTCAGCCAGATGGTAGACGACATTATGGACTACTCCCAGCTTCAAGCCGGATATGCCAAGCTCAACAAAGCCCCTTGCAACCTGTATGAGCTTGTAGAGCAGGAAATAGATTTGGAGCGCCGGATGGCTGACGGTCACGGGATAATAATACGCTTTGAAAGTTTTTCCGAAGATGTGCCTGTAAACATAGACTCCCTCAAAATAAGCCAGGCTTTAAGAAATCTTATGAATAATGCTATAAACCATACATCGGGCGGTGAGTCAATCGATGTGTCCATAACGCTTGGGCAATCCGGGGCAAAGGTGTCAGTGGCAAATCCCGGGGAACCCATACCCGAATCCGAGAGGGAGCTGATCTGGGAAAGGTACCACCGAGTCCAGCATCAGGGAGCCCGCAAGGAAGGCACCGGAATAGGCTTGGCAATTGTCAGCACCATTCTTTCAGCTCATGGCATGCCTTATGGAGTTGACTATGAAAAAGGAAAGAACGTATTTTGGTTTATCTCAAGGCTTGTTTGAAGATTAAGAGAAGCAGGCCTATTCCGGCTTGCCTTTAGAACGTTTGCAGGGCATGCCGCATGGCCATTTCCCTGGGCATGCCTATTTTGGAGCTGGATTATCCACTTTCAAGGCGCGATTGATATCGGCATTCGAACTCGCTGTACAGTCAAGTTGCTCCTAGGAAGCTTCGCCATATACTGAAGGCTCATTGGAAGGTTCCGTAAAGCCGGATTAAGAAGCTTCAATGGTTAATCCTTCTCCATATCTTGCCGCAACTTAAAGAAAAATGCAAATAAGCGCAGTATACATGCATGCGTTTATGCCTATTCGCAGCAAAATGCGACTATTGAAGGGCTTGTTTATCCACAGAGACTCTGTATTATCGAGCCGCCAATAAGGAATTTGCATATTCAAATCAGAATATCAATGCCTTCTCGTTGAAAAACAATAGCAGGCAATCTTATGCTCTTGCAAGAATGCGCAATAAAAAGCGGATGCACTTTGCATCCGCTTTTTATTGGCATAGAAATCTTATTATATTATTAATCGCTAACGGAATAGGCTGGGTTTATTCGGCTTATATAAGGCATGTACAATGCCTATTTAGCTCTCTTTATGACTTGCAAAATCAATGCGCTTCCTTCTTTATATCCTCTGCGATTTGCTCGAGTTCATCTTCAGTAAGCCAGGTTTTGGCGTAGGCAAGAACTTTTTCGAAATGAATGCCTATGCTAAGCATATTCCTCGCCCATTTCGCAGCAGAGGCCTTATTGGTGTCTAGAGATTTGCTAGCCAATAAAGTTCCTCCTCTGTTGAATTTCTCCAATACAGTCAACTCCTTTATCTGTAATGAACACTGCGCCCCTTTGCTTGACTAAGCGAATAGCATGCGTAAATAATGCGGATTTATGAGTATGAGCATCCGCATATATAATCATATTAATAAACGTCATGCGCTGATGCATTTCGCATTATGAATTAGTCGTCCTCCTTGATGAAATCATGGCATGAAATGACAAGCCATGCAAGGAAGAAAAAACAAAGGAGCTTATTAAGTGTTAATGTGTAGGCGCTTTATATCCTGCGCTTCAATGCAAGCAGGGATGGACAAATATTTATGCGCATTTTGGAGTTGATATCCATCGCGAGAGCACCCAAGCTTTAAGTTTTATGCTTAAATCCGTATAATGTCAATTCACCATTGCTATACCGTTTTTCATCAAATGTTCATTTTTAGAGCTTGATTATCCTTTGAAGGTATAATCCATGCTCCAAAAAATGTAATTTACCTATGAAAATCAATATATTAAAGGCATCTATTTAGCGAATTCTTCAATATCTGGAGAGTTGAAAATCTCGTATTCAAATCCTTAAAGCCATTGATTTTACACTTTTATAGTTTTCCGCTCTTGTATTGATTCATAATGAAAAGCGGCTTAAATCAAGGCTCTTGCAGTATCAACTTTGGGAACTTTTAACTCTCCAGCAATTATACGAATTGGTATAATCAAACCCGCTCGAGATGCATTATACTGAGCAGAGCAAAGGCATAATCAGAATATACGAATAAGAGCGTCAAACAAATCCAGCGCCTCTGGCATTCATATATATTGTATCATCAATGAAGCATTATTAAAAGATTAAATTAAAGATATTTCATTATTTTTCTCATATTAAATTTAGAATGGATATCATTATTATATTAGCTAATTTATAATTTTTGTCTATTTTTAATGATTTCTATTATTAAATAATGAATAATTAGACTAATTAAATCTAATCTAAAAAGATTCCCAAAAAGAGTTGTGCAGTATTTTAAATTTCAAAGTTTTTTGAATCGAAAATTTTCATGTTTTAGACATAATTCTATATTTCCTATACTTTCCAGCACTATGAGCAGAGGCAAACGTTTAATAATTCAACAAATTTTCTCATATTACCTTGTAGCGAATAAACACTATATTGCTGTTATTGCAAATCTCAATTAAAAAGTATAGAATATATTTATAGCAAAGTTTACAATCAAGCCTTATTAAGCAGTTTTCCATTAGCATGCGAGATCCTGAGGAAATACAGGGTCAGTAAGCAAAAACTTTAGGAAAGGTGGGCCGCTTTGACATTTGTCCTTATTTCAAGCGGCATAGGCCATATGGACGGCAATATGAAAGTGGCAGTCATGAACGGCGTACGAGAGATGGGATTCACTGAGAGACCCATCCCCAAGCCCAAGGCTGGCGAAGTTCTGGTCAAGCTGGAGTATGTCGGAATCTGCGGGAGCGACATTCACTATTATGAAACTGGGCGCATAGGAGATTTTGTAGTGGAGCCGCCATTTGTGCTTGGTCATGAACCCGGCGGCGTTGTAGTTGAAACCGGAGAAGGGGTTGCGCTAAAGCCAGGAGACAGGGTCGCTTTGGAGCCTGGAAAGACTTGCGGGCATTGCGAATTCTGTCGTGAAGGAAAATACAACCTATGCCCTGATGTAGTGTTCTTCGCTACGCCTCCGATAGATGGAGTTTTCCAGGAGTATGTCGCCCACGAAGAGGCGCTGTGCTTTAAGCTTCCCGATAATGTAAGCACGCTGGAGGGCGCTCTGATCGAGCCTCTGGCTGTAGGCATTCATGCTGCAAACCAGGGCGGCGCTGTTGCCGGGCAAACAGCCGTCGTATTCGGTTCCGGATGCATCGGCTTGGTCTCATTGATGGCTCTTAAAGCTGAAGGCCTAACTGAAGTCTATGTAGTCGACCTGATGGACAAGCGGTTGGAAAAGGCTATAGAGCTTGGCGCGACTGGAGTCATAAATTCTTTGAAACAGGATCCAGTCAAGGTTATGGATGAAATAACAAAGGGTCGCGGCGTTGATCTCATCATTGATACATCTGGCGCTGAAGCGGCGGCCGGTCAAGCCGTAAGGATGGCGCGAAAGGGATCGACTATTGTAATGGTCGGCTACAGCCAGACCGGCATGGTGAACTTTCCAATGAGTGTAGCGCTCAACAAAGAGCTCAGCATCAAAACAGTCTTCCGCTACAGATACATCTATCCAAAGGCAATCGAAGCGGTTTCATCAGGAAAAATCAACCTCAAGGGCATAATCAGCAACATCTTCGAATTTGACGACATCAAAAATGCCATGGATAAGAGCATTGAGAATAAAGCTGACATAGTGAAGTCGGTCATAAAAATAAGCTGACTGTCAACTCTCCGTAGAAAGGCGCCGCATATGTTTGATGCATCCGCAATAGGCGAATTGCTCATAGATTTCACCCCGAGCGGAGTAAACGATCAAGGGCTCCCGCTCTACAGCTGCAATCCTGGGGGGGCGCCTGCCAATGTTCTGGCTATGATCGCCATCCTGGGCGGAAACACCGCCTTTATTGGAAAAGTCGGCAAGGACGCTTTCGGAAGCTTCCTCAGAAAAGCGCTTGAGGACAGCAAAATAGATGTTTCCGGCCTTGCAGTTGATGCGAGCTGCGGCACTACTCTGGCCTTTGTGCACCTAAGTCCCAGTGGAGATCGCTCTTTCAGCTTCTATAGGAACCCGGGAGCCGATCTGCTCCTTGAAACATCAGAGGTGAAGCTTGATATTATAGATGAGTCCAAGATTTTCCACTTCGGCTCAGTTTCACTGACCGGAGAACCCTGCAGAACCACTATATTTGAGTCTGTGGCTTACGCTAAAGAAAAGGGGAAGATAATAAGCTATGATCCCAACTTTCGCCCGGCTCTCTGGAGCGATGAGATAGAGGCAAAAACTGTAATCTCAAAGCCCATCCCATCAGTTGACTTGCTTAAGGTATCACTCGAAGAGATGGAGCTTATAACAGGCATCTCAGATGTTAAAATCGGCTCGGCTGTGCTTGCGGAAATGGGGCCGTCCATAGTTCTCGTCTCGCTCGGAGCAAACGGCGCGTATTTTCTATGCTCAGACGGATGCGGGCATTTGCCCGCTTACAAAGTCGACACTATTGACACTACTGGAGCGGGAGATGCTTTTCTCGGAGCAGTTCTTTACCGCCTGAGAAACAAGGATAAAAAATCAATTAAATCATTAAGCTGGCGGGAGCTTGGGGACATAGTAGACTTCGCCAACGCGGCTGGAAGCCTGGCGACGACCAAGCGGGGCGCAATTCCTGCCATGCCCTCCCTTAATGATATTAAAAAGTGCCGAAACGGCGCTTTAAACCTATAAAGAGAAAAGAAATGCCCGACTTGCTCCGCAGCTGAGAATTAATCTATTCTCAGGGCGGGCTTTTGCAATAAGATCTCATTTTCATAATCTTATACATCCATCCTTCATCGCCTTGGTAAATCATATGCTTGCCTGCTGATTTGCAATCATATGCAGTTCAGCATACCTTGCTATACTGCTTTTCATATAAATTTACCTTTTTTGGGGCTTGATTATACAGCGAGTGCGAAATTCCGGTACTGGCATTTCTCACCACTCAATGGATAATAAAGCTCCAAAAAATTATGCGAAAGTGTACGGAAATGAAAGTCGATGCAGTCGAAATGGCAATATTTAAAGGTTAAGAAAAATCGACACTGATTTGAATGCCAGAAGAGTCTGCAATCAGGCCAAAACTTGCTATAATTTGATTTGCATTGCAGATATCCGCCATTCCAGGCAAGTTGCGCCGAGGAGTCGAAAACACTTCAGGCTTGCGAGCAATCGAGGATGAATGGCTCCCGCCTCAGAATTTGCGGTTCCGAAGCGAAACTGGGCCGGAGTTCGTTCGCGAGCCGAACCCGGGGTTGATGCACAGCCTTCTTGGCCATGGCTCGCTGAGGATCACGCAGATCTACGCGAAGACCGATAAAAGCAAGGTGAGGAGGAAGTACGATCAGTTGAATCCGTAAAGAGGATGGAGACGACGATTTTGCAAGGGCGGAGCAAGCTTTTCACCAATGTGCATGACGTCGCTAATCCTAGAAAGCTTCTAAAAGGCAGCTATCAGTGCATGAAAAAGGAGAGAAAACCTTGAATATTAAAGGTTTTCTCTCCTTCCTAGATTTTGCAGCGATAATCAAGATCTAAAGAAGCGTCCGAGTGAGGAAGGCTATGCATGAAATGAATATCGATGCTTTGCCAATAGGCTTACCATTCGGCCGCGCATAGGCGCTATAATAAAGCCGAGGTCTTTCTGAACAAAATGTTTTCTTTCTTATAGTATATTTTTGCTCCGCCAACTTTGTTGGCAAATAGATCGCCGTGTTTGAGGAATAGGTAGTCAGAGTTTTCTATAGGGTCGTTTGAACCATCTAAAATGGATTTAGCAGAATCTATCAAGTCATTTACTATATCCATGCAGAAGGGGGCGTGCAGATGAGAGGCGAATATGAGTTTGGCCCCAGCGGCTTTGGCTTTAAAATGCTTTAGAGCTTCATAAAATCCACCTACTGTATTGAACTGTTCATTTGTGTCAAACCAATGCATGTCTGCGATGCCATCTCCAGTAAAGGCGAAATCCCCATCTCTTTCCACATAAGCCAAAGAACCGGCTGTATGTCCTGGAATGGCGACAGTGTCTAGTATGATGCCGCCTAAATCAAAGGAATCTCCATCATTTACAGGCAGATAACTGGCTTTCGCTGGAGAAATGAAACTCTCGCAAAACGCTTTAAACAGTTTTGGGAATGAAGATTGAATCAGGCTTCTTATAAATTTCATATTGCTCTCAATTGAATTTTCGTTGGGTTCATCTGCCGGATTAATATAGTTTTCTTCAAAAAGAGCATCGCCTCCGATATGATCCATATGACCGTGGGTGTGAAGAACCGTTATAGGAAGGCGGGTTACGGACTCCACTGACCGTCTGATATTGCCTATGCCCAGGCCGCTGTCTATCAAAGCGGCTTTCCTGCTCCCTATTAGAAGAAATGCCGATATTGGAAAAACGTTTTTAAGCATTATGTCTGTAAAACGATATAGATTGTCTGAAAATTTTTTTATTTCATAAAGCTCCATTTAACTTATAATTCCTTTCTATTCACTGTCTGACAGCATTCCTTGGCTTAGCCTTCACATGACCTTGGTTTCTCAGCTGAATTTACAAGAGTGATCTGGAGGAGCATTGTTGAGAACGCAGATCAAAAAAAATGGCACTGGGAGGATGTCACGTTGCAAAACCTGTTATTCAAGATCTGTTCTCTTAAAAAACCTTAAGCTGAGTCATGCAGAATGGGGAAATTTGCAACATGGCTATAAGTGATAAACAGGCAAACGGCATATGGCGAGGTAAAGCTTCAGTATGCGGGAAGGGTAATGATGAATAGACTGCCTAGGCTTCTGATGAGAGCAAAAAACCGTCAAGACAAATGTTTAGACAAAGCCCTGCGCATAGAACTATAGAAACTTTGATGTTGAATGAATAGATTATATAACGAAACCTGTACTAAGGCCAATAGCAAGGGTCATGAAGAAACAAAAGAGGTTCTTAATGCAACTTAAAAGAAATTGTAAAAAATAGCTTCAATAATCTTGAATGCAAACTAACTCGGATAAACGTTTAAGCCTAGAAGTCTCATTAAGCTTAAAGGAAAGATCAATCCTAAAGACCGAGACTCTTTGGTGCCTGGGTATTTATATAAGGCTAAAAGTCTTAAAATATACTATATCATAATCTTATATCGAAATCAATAGTTATATATGTAGTTTGTATTGTCAGAAATTGATTATAAATTGCATTATCAAACGCAACAGATGCCATAGGGATGTTTTTCCTCTTCCCAAATGGAAATAGATGGAGCGGAACCCTCCACCCGTCCCAAGCCCGCCTTGCGCTGCGCCGCGCTTTGCGCTATTTTGAGGATCTATATCTCAAATATTTCCGCAGGAGTCTTGCAACCCAGAATTTACCTGGGAAGGTTGTTGTTCCAGTCCGCCGACTTGGAGATCAGCTGCGCGGGCATGCCGCCCGCGCTTCCCCCCTTTTCCGCGAAGCGGCGCGGAAGCCCGCTGTGGCGCTCGTTCGCCCCCTTCTCGAAGCTAGAGCGGGGATGGCGGAAATAGACGGCGCGCTCCACGGCGCCGCCCCGCCCCGCGAACTCCGGCCGTTGTCGCCTGCGGCGCTTTTGAAGGCGCCGCCGGCCGCCTCGCCGAAGCTTCCGGCAACCCGCCCGGCCGCCGCGTCCGCGGCGCCGCTGTCGCGCCCGCCGAGCTCCGCGGCGATCTGGATGCGCGCCTTCCTCTCGACTATCGCCGGAACTGCGGACTTGTCTGATTTCTTTCCTGCGGCCGAGCCGATTTCCCAATGGCCGGACTCCTCGCGCGCCTCCGCCGCTTCAGGCCGATCTTCGACGCCCGCCCCCAAAGCCCTCTCGCTTTGGCGGACCTTCTTGCTTTTGGGCTTGCGCCGGACC
>JAISZB010000125.1 GCA_031269465.1 Clostridiales bacterium
TGTGCAATGAGCTTTTTCAGCTCGCCCTTTTCAATGCCCTTTTCAATGCCCTTTTCAACGCCCTCCTCAAACCTCGTCACCCACATAGCCTCGTAATCCGCCTGCCACTGCTCGGCCGCATTGTACATACGCTTCTCTTCCTCATCCAAATTCTCAAACGCTACAGCCTCCGCCGCTTTCTTAATGTATTCCGGAGCGTTGTCCGGGATTGGCCTGTCCATGAAATAATCGGCCCAGAACTTCTGCCTGCCAGTCTCGAAATCCTCTTTGGAGAACTCAAAATATCCGATTTTAATCAGCTCCCTGTCGGGCTTCAGGTTCCTCGCGGGATCATGCATCTCGAAAATCCGCAGGGAGCGCTTGTCGCTGAAGTGCCCATGCCCCAGGATGTTCAAGGAGTAAACCGCAATCAGGCTGGAGTATCGGTTGTATTTCTTTTTGCCCGTGCCGGGGTCTATTGATGGAACGACGCCCTTGTTGTAGTTGCTGCAGTACCGCTCGAACGGGTAGTACAGGGATCTTTCATCGAAAAACGACGTCCCCTTCAGCTGCAGCTCCGTTGTAAAGTCGGCCGCCGTGAAGGAAGCCGCAATATCTTTTTCAGTGTACCGCATGACGTTGGCATCCCTGCCGTACAGCGACTCTTTATACGCCTTGATTGAATATGGATTTTTGAGCGCCAGATCCCTGGGCTTTATAAAGAAGAAATCCTCAATCAGCCCGGCCAGGGAATCCAAGGCTCCTTCGCTTCCAAGCGCCTTTTTGAACGCCAAATCGTTGGTGCGCTTTATGAGCGCGCCCATAAAAGAGTCCCCCTCATGAATTGCCTTTGGCTATATCGCTGAGAATCAGCCCCTTGATATAGCCCTGCTTGCTCGGGACGCCCTTCAGCCTTTCAATTACGGCTGAATCCGTATTCTTGTTGAGCTTGAGCCCAACGAAAACTGTGTGCTCCTTCATCCATTTCCTGCCTGCCTCGGTGGCCGTCGGCGCTCCCCCCTTTGATGCGAAGATTATGCTTGCTCAGCTTATTCAGCATATCATAGGTTAAACATATTGTCAAAAGCGAAGCGGGGAGGCGGAGCAAAAAGGAAGGCTTATCCGCCTCTCCCTTTTGCGCATCTGCAAAGCGTGGCTGCGATCTCCTCCCCATATTTTAGAAAATGCGCCCATTTCCCCCCAAGCGCCTCAACCTTGGACGCCTCGCCGAGAAGGCGCGTGAAACGCCTTGGATCCTTAGTCGACGCCTTTGGATACCCGAGTGCCCCTGCATATATACTGATTTTCATTGAAAATTTCCTTTTCTGGAGCTTGATTATACAGATGGTGCGAAATGCCGATATCGGCATTTCGTAACTTCCAGTAGACAATCAATCTCAAAAAAAGGAACATTTGATGAAAATCGTTATAGCGTCAAGTGGTCCGCCTGGGCGGATATGCCGTTAATCCATGAATCGAACCTCATATGCGCGTCCTTGTCGCAGTCGCCGCCTCCGGCTAGCAACTTCATTCCGCAAGAATTGCGGAATGACTCGCCCAGCAACTCCGCCTTAGCGCCCGAAGCCCGTCTCTGCAACATGAAGAATTTAGTTGCATTTCTGCCTTGCGCCCGCTATTTCATCTGCCCCTCCGTTGCGCTCTACGAAAGCCATAATGCGTGCTCTGTTCACTGGGGGCGATGCTTCAGCCGCCTTGCCTGTTTCGCCAGCACAGAGCCTGCTAATTATCTCTCCGCACGTGAACAGCTCCCCGAGGCAGTTCGGCTTGCTCTTGGTGGCGATGTCGCGGCACCCTGCTATATGCCGCCTGTCGATGGGTATGTCGACGCCGTAAATGCGCCTGACCTCTGACAGTATATTGCCCCCTGAACTCGGTTGCGGCTACGGATCCAGTTTATCCATCTCGAAAAGCGCGATCGGCTTATGGGCGGCCCGCTGGATTTATGATCTGCGTCGAATGCGCCAACATGCTTTTCGTTGTGTTAGATCCTCCCATTTTAACATTCTGTCGATAAGCAAAAGCCGAAATAATATTGCTGGACAGCAACCCCAATTTGGTTTATCATGGGATTATATGCCAGCCATGCGCAAATGCGGTTGCGAAAGGGTTCTCGGTCGAAGAGTTGAGGGGGTTGGACGTGAAGTACGGCAAGTTGCAATCATTCAGTCAGCCTTTGGCGAGCTTGACGGCGAGCAAAGCGCAGCATAGCTTCACTTCACGCTATGATATTTCAAACTTCCGTACGCGAAGGCATGATGCGCAGTCACCAAGCATGAGAAGCCGGACGTGGCTGGGAGAAGCCGGACGTGGCTGGCTGCCATGCGCATTTGGATGTGAAGGCCATCACGCGGGTATCGGAGAATTTGAGGAGGTTGCATTCAAATGAAGTCAAAGTGCCGTCAAGACCGCTTGAAGCCGACTTCAACCTTAATGGATAAGGCTGATGCCCTGCGTCTTTTAGAAGTTGCGGGTTGTTTATGGCGGTGAAATCTCAGGTGTCGCGGTTGCAGCCACATAGGGCGGGAGCCTGAGAGAGTGTTTATAACGCTTATGGCGGATGGTAAAGTCACAGGACTTAATGCGTTTGCAATTCCCAGCAATTGCGTGTTAGACTTGAAGAAGGCGGCCCAGGTTGCAAGAGATAAGTATATTGAAATGATAAAGTCTAGGTATTTCCGAAAACGAGATATGTCCATGGAAGCTGATCTCCGATAGGCATGAAAAAGCCATTTCCGGAATTTATAGATGTAACTGCTGTAATGTACAATACTATTTTCATCATTAGCGGCGGATGCATAAGATTGCAGATTGAAATCGTGCTCAAAGCCTAGCTCAAATGTTAGACGCCAAATTTTTCTATTTGTTTTATTCTTTTATTAAGGAGATTTTACTTAATGGCATGCTGTGAAAAATGCATGATTCTTACCGATGACGCTAGTTGTCCATCCTGCGGCTCTGAAAAGATTCGCGATCCTAAGGAAAACGACCCTGTGTATTTAGTGGAAAGTGAAGCGATTTGAACCGGAGGAATTGAGGAAACCCTTAAAGATAACGGCATACAGCGCCTTAAAAAGGGATTGTACAGAGCTGGCGTTATATAGAGGATAGGAGGGTTTACGAAAGAATCATACACGTTCTATGTTCCTTACTGTACTTAAGAAAAATCAAAGAAACTGAATTAAGCTGTTTATGCTGATTGCATATGACATTTTGGAGCTTGATAATGTAGCGCATAAATGGATAATTAATCCAAAATCAGTTCAATCGGCCTGCAAGATATAAATGGGAGCGCGAGGATTAGATGAATGAGCTGAAGGATGACATGGAAAATTTAGCTGCTCAGCTAAAGGCAGAGCTATTAGCTTTCGGCGCTGATATAGTTGGTTTTGGAGATATAACTGAGCTGCCCCCTAAAGCGCGCGCAGGCTTGCCCACTGGAGTCAGCGTCGCAGTCAATATGCCGGCGGAGATTGCACGAGGCATAGCAGAATTGCCGACGAGCGAGTATTTTGACTTTTATAACCGCGCTAATGAGGCGCTTGACGGCATCGTCACTAGAGGCGCTGAATTCCTTAAATCGAAAGGATACGTTGCCATAGCCCAGACGCGGGATAGCGTCGGCTCCGGAGGAACGGAAAATCGCACCGCCTTGCCTCATAAAACTGTGGCGACGCGTGCCGGGATCGGCTGGATTGGCAAATGCGCCTTGCTCGTCACAAAAGAGCGCGGCTCCATGTTGCGCTTGTCCAGCATTTTGACCGACGCGCCTCTGACACCCGCGCAGTCTGTAGATAGTTCGCGTTGCGGAAGCTGCAATGCCTGCGCAGTTGCCTGCCCGGGACATGCCGTGCTCGGAGAGCTATGGGCCAAGGGGAAGCCCAGGGAAGAGTTCTTCGATGCAGCTGCCTGCCGGGTTGCTGCGCGAAAACGCGCGATTCTTGGCTTTGGCGTCAATACGACGATATGCGGCAAATGCATTGAGGCTTGCCCATATACTAGAAAAGCAATTGAAAAAGAATTGGGCGAGCCTACAGCAAAGTATAGATAAAGCAATACTAGCATAAGCAAAAGGCGAGTCTATGGGATTATCTGGTCTTTAAACTCTAGCGGGGACTGCACTGAGTCCATTGATGCAAGCGCAGATTTTACAAGGTTCTTACATGTGCATTCTTGCTTTTTGCTCAGCTAAGTTTAAAGATCCGGATTATCTATCGCGAAGTACTCCTTGAATGGACAATCATGCAGCTCGAACTCAAGGGTCTGCGCTAAGGGCAAAATTTCTGAGCGCGCTGCAAATGTTGCGATGCAGGGACGGTTTAAGCGCCAACCCTCGGTTAAATCAGCTGAAGCTTGCTGCGAAAGAGATTAGCGGAGATTTGACAATTGAGGCGTATATTGATTCGCATATTTAACCGCCTTACAGGTAGACTGATTTTTATAGAAACCGCCTTTTGGGGAGCTTTATTATACAGCGAGTGCGATTGATATCGGCATTTCGCACCGCTCAATGGATAATCAGGTTCCAAAAAAGGAACATTTGATTAAAATCGGTATATCCGCATCAAATAGGATTGCATGAAGACGCCGCTTTTATCGCGGCGTCTCCTGGAAGCGCACTGCCCTCACACAGTCAACAGATTAAGGAGGCGGTTGTCTTGCGCCTATTATTTCTCGCTGCGGCTTTGATGGCAGCTGTTTCGGGTTGCGTCGATGCTGATGCTCAAACCATCAAGAACGCTTCAGCCTCGCCGTCTGCCAGTCCACCCATAGCAAGCGTGGCTGGCGCGACATCCTCACCGCCTTCGCCTGACGCTTCTGATATTTCAGAGTCTGAACCAGCTTATCAGATTAATCCCCTTGGCATGACGCTGAAAGACCGCTTTCCCGCTCCATCAGGATTTGAGCGCATTGCTCCCGAAAGCGGCAGTTTTGCTGAATACCTTCAAAATCTGCCTCTGAAGCCAGATGGCTCCAAGGTGAAGTATTTTGATGGGCGTGAAAAAACATCCAATGTTTATTTGGCGGTTATTGATTTTACGCTGGGAGATCGCGACTTGCAACAGTGCGCAGACGCAGTAATGAGGCTAAGAGCCGAGTACCTGTACGCTCAAGGCGCAAACGGCGAAATTCAGTTTCATTTAGTAAGCGGGTTCCTGGCCGATTTTTCCAAGTGGGCATCCGGATATGGCATTTCCGTAAGCAGAAATAATGTGAGCTGGATAAAAAACAGCCTGAATGATGCGTCTTATGAAAGCCTGCAAAGATTCCTCGACATGGTTTACGCTTACGCGAGCACCCTCTCTCTGGAAAAAGAGCTTGCGAACAAGGACTCTGATCTAGCCGCAGGCGATGTTTTCATACGCGGCGGCTCTCCGGGGCATGCCGTTATAGTGGCAGACACAGCCATCAACTCCTTAACCGGGGAAAAGCTTTTCATGCTGGCCCAAAGCTTTATGCCCGCTCAAGACATCCAAATACTTTCAAATCCTCAGGCCTTCCCGGCTTCACCTTGGTATAGCGATAATTTCGGGGACGAACTCACCACGCCCGAATGGACTTTTAGAAAGGAAGAGCTGAAAACGTGGCCATGAGTTGCCGCATTCGCTTCCCGCTGGCTTTTTCCCGTTGGATAAGCTGTGCCGATTTGCAGTTAAATGCACCTAATTTGGAGCTTGATTATCCACTCGCTATCTGTATATGTGCATCAAGCTCCAAAATAGTCAATTTTATATGCAATAAGTGCAGATAAAGCAGAAGAGCCTTGTTTTTTTACCTCTAAATACTTTGACCAATTCGATATATGTATTTTAGCTTTCCCTTGCATAGTGTAATTCTGCTATGAGAAGAAAGAATAATAGTTGTTCCGCTTGCATTTTGCGCCAACCAGAAAAGAATAGGTTTCCGCAGATTCTTAACAAGCTAAATGCTCGCTAAAGCGACCGATTTCCCCAGGATAAACTTAAAAGCAATCAATGATATATTGATTTAAATAAAAATCCTGTTTTTGGAGTTGATTATCCATTGAGCGGTGCAAAATGCCGATACCAATCGCACTCGCTGTACAGTCAAAATCAAAGCAGGAGCTTTCATATGCGAATCAGTATAGATGACTCGGCACTAAAGATTCCTTCCGCAGTCGGCAGTTTCAGCAGAGCCTCGCCGTCTTCTATGGCTTGCAGCTTCAAGCCTGGCGCATGGGGGAGGTCGAGTGCGTCCTGCGGAGTCTTCGCCGAAACCGGAGCTTTCGTTGCTCCTCTTCCGCGCTTGTAGCTTTTTTCGGGAGCCTCGAAATAAGCCTCATCCAATCCGATGACGCCTAACAGAAAGCGATACTGCGCATCGTTTGACAATCCTTCTCGAATTTTATGCATCATCAACCATGCCGTCGGATAAGAGACGCAGGCATCTTTAGACAGCTGAATGGCGGAATATCCTGCGTTGTCTATGAATACAGCATATATCGCGGAGAACCATTTCGGCAACGGAATATGCGTCTTTTCGAATATCGTGCTCGCCGTCGCAGAGGCCTGATGACCGCACTGGGAGCATTCATAAAGCGGGTGACGTCGGGTGGAGATCGTATAATAATGGTTTTTTCCGCAACGAGGGCATGCGAACCCTCTCGGCCATTTCATTTCGAAAAGCTGCCGTTCGCACGCTTCGTTGCTAGAGAACCTTTCCTCCAACTCTATTTTGCTAAGATGCGTTTGCAATGACATATGCCGTACCTCCTCTTTGCTCTTCAACAGTTTTATTATAAACTTAGATTTTTGAAAAGTCAAAAAGAGATGTAAACTGATTTGCATTCAAATGTACCTATCAGGTTATTTAAGATGTAAATCGGTGCATTGAATGCGCATCTGCCAGCATCTGCAGTCCCATAAAATTTGCTGATTCAAAATAATATGAACTCTGGCTTGCGTCAGTTGCAAGAACTCCACTAGATAGGAGCGCAGCGCTGAATATTTATTGGCTCTGAGCCTATTAACCTGAAAGGATGTTAACGATTGTACATTGGAAATTTAAAAAGGGTGGATTTGACGTCATCTAATTTCGCTAAGATAGTAAAGCAGGGAAAACTGTTTGTAGACAAAAGCCTGTTTATAGAGCACTTCTTGAATGAACCCCAAGATGTACAGATAATAGCCCGTCAAAGGCGCTTGGGGAAAAGCCTTAATCTGAAGATGCTCTCATGTTTTTTAACCGACAGGGAGGATTGCCGCCCCCTGTTTGAGAATTTGAGCATCCGAAAAAGCCCGGTTTGGGGGATGGCGCATTCCGCGCCTACATTTCTCTTCGACTTCAAGGGACTCGGCGTTGATGAGTACAAGCGCCAGATACAAAACATGGCAAACGAATACTGCTCCGTTTACGCCAATGATCCAAAATGCCCTCCATATCTCAAGGAACTTTACACTGAATACAGCGCCGCTGGCAAGTGGACCTCAGACGCTATACTTATCCTTACGAAAATGGCGTATGCAGTCACGGGCAAATTGTCATACATCTTGATAGACGAGTACGACAAGCTTTTAATAGACATAGTTGGCACAGATGCCTACGCGTGCGTACGGGATTACTTGACCAAAGTGCTGTCTTCAGCGATGAAGGGCAACGATTATTTGGAGAAAGGGCTTCTCACCGGCGTCATGAGAATTTCGCACGAAGGAATGCTAAGCGGCTTAAACAATCCGCAGACTTATGATGTATTCAGTGATAAAGCCTACGTGAAAGATTACGGCCTTACCAAGGAAGAAGTTGAAGAGCTTTGCAAAGCGACAGGACTCAAGCAAGAGGACATGGCGGCATGGTACAACGGCGTCAGGATAAGCGGGTATGAATTCTTCAATACCTTCAGCGTAATGAGCGCTGTCTGCAATGATTCCTATTCATGCTATTGGGGCAAAAGCGGAACTATGGATCTTGTCTCATCCCTATCCAGCGCCTTGCAGAAAAACGCTCTCATGGGACTTTTGGCGCCGGATTCAAAATTGGAGGTGAAAATCGAGGAACGGGTAAGCCCTGCGGCGTTTCAAACCGGATGCAGCGACGAAGCGCTTTATTCATTGCTGATCCAAGCTGGATACCTATCTCTGGATGCGTGGAATCAAACAACAGGAATAGTGCGCATCCCCAATAAGGAGTTGGAAGAGGTCTGGCGCAAATTTATATTCACCAATTTTTTCCCAAATGCTGGATCTGAATTGCAGGGCATATTCAGGATTCTGGAGCCTGAAAGAATTGCATCGGAGCTTGAGCTTTATCTTTTGGCATCGTTTGACTCGCTATCCTTCCATAATATGCCCTCTCACGTGTACAAAGATGGAAAGAGGAGAACATATGAGGTTTACTACCACAACGTTGTTTTTGGGCTTTTGATGGGAGGGCGAAGCGATTTGAAGTACGACAGCCTGCTTTCCAATAGGGAAAGCGGTGATGGCAGGTATGATATCGACATGGAGTTGAGAAAAATCTGCATTGTCTTCGAATTCAAATCCGCAGCAGAGGATGAGGATTTGATGTGCATGGCAGTCAAAGCAGTAGATCATATTAAAGAGAAGCGCTATGGCTTTTCATCCGAGCATCCTATTATAGGCATAGGCATCTCATGCTATAAAAAGCGTTGCAAGGTTATTGGAAGATGGATTGAACATTCCACAGTGAATAGAGGTTTATGATGGCCTAGTTTATCAAGATAAATCTTATAGATATAAAAAGAGCTTTCGGTACTTTGCCCTTCTTGAAAAACTTTTTTTCAAAGCTTTTCGCTTGCTTGCGTCATGTTTCACGTATGTATGCGCGCGCACGAGGGGTGGGCTATCATCGCAAGCGGCTTACGGATCTGGATAGAACTTGATTATACATCGAGTGCGAAATGCCGATCGACATTTCGCACTCGATGTATAATCAAGCTTGAAATAGGCAGTTTCATATGCAAGTTAATGATGAAGGGACAAATTCGACGATAGAAAGGGAGAGTTGGAAGCTCTCCAAAATATGCCGATTTGCAGTCAAATGCACCAAACTTGGAGCTTGACTGTCCACTTTCAAAGTGCTAAATGTTGATATCGGCATTTCGCACCAGGCGGATAATCAAGCTCCAAAATCGGTGCTTGACTACATATCGGCATAGATTTCTGATTCTTCTATTGAGACTGAGTGGAACTAGTGCGGACAGTTTTAAATGCGCAACAGTCCTATTTGGCTATAATTAAGCATTTTACAGGCTAAAAGCATATTGCGCCATTAAGAGCGACACTCAGGGCTGCAGAATTAAGCAGCAAGAAAGCGAACGAAAATTATGGCATTCCAAAATACCGTCTTTGATTCTGATTATTCAAAGGCTGCCCCTAGCTTAGAGAGGTCTTGGCCTAAGAAGCTCTTCTATATCAATCGAAGCGACATCAACAGCGGCGCAGTGCGCTTTATTATAAGACGAAGCGAAGCCCACTGCAACCGTCTTTGCGTTCATGGCAAGGGCAGCGTCAATTCCCGCCCTGGCATCTTCTATCACAGCGCAGTTTTCAGGATGAACGCCAAGAATTTGAGCCGCCTTTATAAACACCTCGGGGCTGGGTTTGCCTTTTTCTATGCCGTTTCCATCGGATACGGCGTCAAAGCTCTCTTTAAGCCCTATTCTTTCGAGGATTTTCCGCGCGTTTCTGCTAGAGGATCCTATAGCGCACAGAATTCCTCGTCTTCTCAGCTCATCTGCAAGCTCTCTTGCCCCTGGAAGGGCATGCTCATGGGTGATGCCATCCAGAAGCTTCACGTAGAGGTTATTTTTCTCCTCAACAAGTGCAAGCTTCTCTTCCTCGCAATACTTTTTGCCTGACTTCTCCAAAATGATTTCAAGGCTTTCCATTCGTCCTACGCCTCTGAGCCTTTGATTGTCCTCCTCGGTAAAAGGCAAACCCTCCCTGTCGGCTATCGCTTTCCATGCTTTATAGTGAAGCAAGTCTGTGCTGGCAACTACTCCGTCAAGATCAAATATGACAGCTTTTACTGGGATCCAGCCGTTTTCCATTGGGACTGACAGCCGATCGACAAGCCTGAAGGGCGCACCGAATACAAATATGGTTTTTCCCGCTCCAGAAAGCAAAGTGAATTCTGCAGCCTCCTCAACTGCGCAAACGAGTATGAGGCTGTCCAGATATCTTATCTTGAATTCCAACCTCTTCCACTGCTTGGGCAGTCGAGGCGAGAAGAAGATCCCTTCTTTCTTCACCCGCACTCCTCCGAATCCATACACTATCGACATGAAAGCTCCTCCCATGTTGGCCGTATGTATTCCATCCTTAGTGTTTCTGTGCGTGTTTTTCAAATCAGATTCCGCCGAGTCGCTGAAATATTCAAACGCTTTATCCATAAGCCCGAGCCTCGCAGATACAATGCTGAAGATGCATGCTGAAAGAGATGAGTCATGAGTGGTAATTGATTCATAGTATTTGAATGAGTTTCTAACAATATCAAGGCTTTGAGCATCTTCAAAGGCAAAGTGCGCCAGCACTACATCAGCCTGTTTGCATACCTGATGCCTATAGAGGTGCAAAGGGTGGCAGTGGAGAAGAAGCGGAAACGACTCCTTCGGAGTCGCCGCCAAATCCCACTTCTTTTTGCGAAGAAATGAGTCATCTTGCGGATTTATTCCAAGCTCTTCATCGTAAGGCAGAAGCATGCTTTCGGCTGCTTTTCTAAACTCCTCCAGTTCCTCTGAAGAAATCCCAAGCTTTTTGGCCAATGCGGAGTCCAGTATCTCCTTTCCCGCCTCCGCAGCCCATATGAGATTGTGCTTTGCCGCAACATTGGTGTAGTAGTTGTTGCTGACAAGGCATGTATACTCATCCGGCCCTGTAACGCAGTGCATTTGAAAGGCTCCGTCTGAATAGACTCCGGCGTCCAGCCAAAGCCGCGCGGTTTCTATGAGCATTTCAGCCCCTTCGTTTTCAAGGAATTCCCTGTCATTTGTAGCGAGAAAGTAAGCCGCCACAGAGTATGCTATGTCCGCATTTATATGATACTGGGCTGATCCGGACGGAAAATACCCTGAGCATTCCTTGCCTGCTATCGTCCGCCATGGATATAGCGCGCCTTTCCTGTGCCCCAGAAGCTTGGCGTTCTCCCTTGCAAATGGAAGCATGCGGCATCGGTTCTTCAAAAGGCTCTTTGAAATTCCAGGATGGGAGACATTGAAAAAGGGCTCTATGTACATTTCAGTGTCCCAGAAATAATGCCCTTCATATCCTTCTCCGCTCAAGCCCTTCGCCGCGATGTTCGCAAACTCGTCTTTACCGGCAGAGGCAAGAAGCTGATACATGTTGTAGCGCATCGCCAGGTTCAGTTCTTCATCCCCGCCGATCTCCACATGCGCGCTTTCCCAGTATCCCTCTAAATACTTCCTCTGGCGCAGAT
Organism: Clostridiales bacterium; assembly: GCA_031269465.1. Classification (GTDB taxonomy): domain Bacteria; phylum Bacillota; class Clostridia; order Lachnospirales; family WQUN01; genus JAISWZ01. Next base: position 11,413 of record JAISZB010000125.1, read on the forward strand.
TGAGCAATTCAGCCCCTGAGGAAGCATATCCATTAATAAGCTCCTCCGCTTCCTTCCTTGCGTCTTCACATCGCAGGCTATCCGCCGCGACGCAGAATTTTCGCAGTATAACCTCCTCTCCCGGAGATATTCGCAAATCCGCGCGGAAAATGCCCTTTCGCCCTGAAACAGCCAGGGAAGTCTCAGCTTCCTTGCTTAAAACATTCAGCACTCCCGTGCAAAGAGTCAATCCGGATTTAGATGTTCTAGCCGTGAGAAATGAGGCGCCCGAAGAAATTTCTGCGGAAACGGGGATCAAGCATTCAAATGGCTCAGCCGCAACCCTTGGATCATTGGCGTCGCTGTTGTTGGCTACGCTGCCGTTGTGCTCAGACGCAAAGGAAACAGGGCCTTCGTAATTTACCGACTTCAATTTGTATTCGATTAAAAATAGGGGCAAGTCTGCAAATGAAGCCATTCTCCGCGCTTGAACCTCTATCTCCCGCCCCTCTGGGGATCTCCAGCGGACATTTCTGTATGACGCGCCTTCAGCCATGTCAAGAGTTCTTGTGTAATCCAGGACAGCGCCGGAAAACATGGAAAATGCAGTTTCTCCAAGATGCAGGTAAATGCTTTGAAAATCCACGGCATTTAGCATAACCTGCTTTTCCTCGGTCAAACCGTATAGCTTTTCCGCCTGCTTCATTTCAATTATGTCGTAGAATGCGTTTATATAAGTCCCTCGGATGGATTCGCATCCTTCCGGATAACCCTCTTCAAAGCAGGATCGCACTCCAATGTAGCCATTCGCGTTATGGAAAACAGTTTCATGAACAAGCAGTTCGTCTTGCTCAAGCGCAGGTGATTCCAAAGAGTATATATATTTGTCTTTCATGGCAGTTGCAATCGCTTCCCCCTTAAATTTAAGCGCGCAAGCTCCGCTTTGCGCTCATAAAGACTATTTTACCGCGCCGGAAGCTACGCCTTTTATTATGTGCTTTTGAGCCAGCAGGTAGAAAACAATAACCGGCGTTATAGTAAGCATCAAGCCAGCCATAGCCATATTCCACTGGATTGTGAACTGTCCGAAAAAAGAAGCCGTTGATAGCGGAATGGTTCTATTGGCTTTGCTGATTAATGTCAGGGACGGAAGCAGATAGTCATTCCAGATCCATATGACGTCAAGTATGGCGACTGTAACGGTGACAGGCTGCAGAATAGGGAAAACTATACGCCAGAAAATTCCGAAGGCCGTGCATCCGTCAATTGCGGCAGCCTCTTCCAGTGACTTCGGTATCGTCTTAATGAATCCGTGGTACAGAAACACCGCCATGCTGGAGCCGAATCCGATGTACATGTACACCAAGCCTCCTATAGTGTCTGTCATAGGCAGGCGCAAGGTATTCTTCGCCCAAGACATCTCCTGCATCAAAGGCATCATGAGAGTCTGGAAAGGTATCAGCATTGTAGCTACAAAGATCATGAAGATGGCGTTGCTAAGCTTGCTTGCGGTTCTGGCAAGCATCCACGCGCACATTGAAGCAAGCGCCACAATGAAAGCGATGGAAATTACGGTTACAAGAAACGAATTTTTCAGCGCGTCAAGAAATACCATCTTCTCCATAGCCCTTGCATAGTGCTCAAATGAAAAGCTCGCGGGAAGAGCTGTGATTGACTCATAGAGCTCCGCTCTGTTTTTGAAGGAATTTACAAGTACGATGTAAATCGGAAATAGGTACAGGCAGCAGCCGATGATTAAGGAAACATTGGCGATGGCGTTCAGCGCCTTTTTCATTGAATCTCAACCTCTTTCTTCTTCGTTATCACAACTTGGGCAAGAGTCAGGCAAGCTGCCGCCAGGAAGAAAGCTATGGCCTTGGACTGGCCGTAGCCATAATTGTTTAATGAGAAAATCTCATTGTAGATGTTCATGGCAAACATCTCCGTAGAGTTGTAAGGGCCTCCGCCTGTCAAAGAAAGATTCACGTCAAATATCTTAAAGCAGCTGGATATGCTCAGAAACAAGCAGATCGTGAAGGACTGCATTATAAGCGGGAATTTTATCCGTATGAGCTTCGTCCAAAATCCCGCTCCGTCAACCTCGGCGGCCTCGATTACCTCCTCGGGGATGCCTTGTATGCCTGTTATATATATTATCATCACATACCCCGCCATCTGCCAGGTCGTCACGACAACCAGCGCGAAAACAGCGAAATTCGGATCTATAAGCCAATTGAAAAAAATGCTTGAAAGGCCGGTAGCTTCACCTAGAGCCTTAAACGCATCCCCCAGTATGAACTTCCAAATGTAGCCGAGAATGAGCCCTCCTATTAAATAAGGCATGAAAAGCATCGTGCGGGCGACATTTCTGGCTTTTAAGCTCGTTGTAGCGACAAGCGCGAACGCTAGAGCCAGCACATTAATCGCAACAATCGAAATCAATGTGAAATAGGCGGTCCTTAGAGAAGAAGAGACGAACCGAGCATCTGAAAGCATCTTCAAGTAGTTGTCAAACCCGGTGAAAGTCTTGGGATTTAATGGCAAACCATCCCAGGATACGAAAGAGTAGATTATGCCCATAAAAAATGGCGCGAGAACAACAGTTGAAAAAATGAAAAACAACGGGAACACAAACAGCATGTACCATCCTGCGCTGGTTTTGCGCATTGCTATGACCTCCTTGAACAGAAGCTTACCCAGAACCGCTTGATTTCACGTCTTAAAGCTTGCCTAAAGCGCCTTGGCATTGAACCCTCGCGCAAACCTTGGCGCGCTGTACTGATTTGAAAAAGCCCCCTATTCTAAAGCTTGATTATGCAACTCTCAAGCCCCAAGCGCATTTGACAAAATAAAAGCCCCTGATTTGAGGCCGCGCAAGGAGCGCGCAGCCTCTTTTCCCTTAATGTAAAGCTGAGCGCTGCTATCTGCCATTGGCAGCGGCCCAAGCCGCATCAAGCTCGATAAGGAATTCATCCGCGGACATTGATGTCGTAAAGAATTTCTGAGCCGCAGGAACGAGATAAACATCCACTATTCCCGCCGGATACAAGTTAGTTGCCCATCCGATCGTCTTTCCCTCCGCTGCGTAGCGCGATACTTCCGCAGACAGCGGATCTAGGCTTGAGCTTTCCATTCCTTTGACAATAGGTATAAATCCGAATTCTTCCGTAACATATCTCTTGCCGGTCTGGCTGGTGTAGAGCCATGTGATGAAATCTTTTCCCGCCTTAGCCTCGGCATCGGAAGCCTGGCCATTTACGCACCATACCGTGGGGACGCTTACAGCTATTTTTTCATTTCCTGCAATCGGAAATCCCATAAGGCCCATTTCAAAGGCCACATCATAGTCCTTGAACATTCCGTAAGACCAGTTGCCTTGGTGTATTGAAGCGGTCTTGCCTGTGGCAAAATCTCCGCACTCTTTATCATAGTTTACCTCAAGAGGATTGTAGGAGTTATCCCTTATCGCTTCATAGAATTTCGCAAATTCCTGAAATTCAGGGGTTTCAGCCATTTTCACTTCGCCTTTGTTCAGTTTGTCCATATAGCCTTCCATATCATCCATTACCGCAAACGGATGATTCAAAATGTGGCCGATAAGAAAGTAGCTCTCCTGGGAAAGCCCGAAGCCGTTTATTCCCGCCGCCCTCTGATCTTGGAGCATTTTAGTGAATGTTTCGAGGCTCGCCGCTGAACTTGGATCCAAAAGGCTTTTATTGTATACGATTCCAAACCCTTCAACTGTGTACGGAATGCCGACTACTTTTCCGCCGGATACTGCAGCCATTCCGGCTGCTATGTCGCTTGCAAAAGGCAGATCTGAAAGATCCGCGAGGTAGTTTTCCAGCTGCGCCACTTCCGAACCCGGCGCCAGGGAGAAAACTGCCGGGCCTTGATTATTTGCCAGGCCGGTTTTCAGCTGCTGAAAGTAATCATCGCCTGTCGTGCCCCGCACTTCTACTTCAGCTCCCGTTTCTGACAGATAGTCCTTGGCGGCAGCCTCAAGCTGGTCTATGATCTCAACCTTTGACTGAAAAACCACAATCTTTGCAGTTGCTTCCACCTTGGGAGCATCCGGCTGCGCCGCAGCCGCAGCGGAATTCTCCGACGCATTTGGAGAGGCCGCCCCTGAGCAACCGCTCAGAATCATGCAGCCTCCTAAAAGCATGGATGCGATCTTAGATAAAACTAATTTACTGCTTTTCAATTTATTTTCCTCCTTCAAGTTTTATTGGTAAATCGATTTATATAAATGATAAATCCTAATGACGAAATTGTCAATATAAATATTGATTCAGAAAAATATTCAGTAGAATTAAATGAATTCAAGAAACTTTTTAATCCGAAATCTTGTATATTTCCACTAATAATTAATAAACTTTTTTACTAAACTATTGCCTGACTGTTTTTCTCCACTTTATCAATGGATTGATTATGAGCTTTTCTTCACCCCTCTTTCCATGGATATTTTCAATCAGCCTTCTGGCTGCCAGGTATCCTCTTTCAAAGTTCGGTATTGAAACTGTGGTAAGTCCCAAAATTTTTGCCAGCTCGCAGTCGTCAAAACCTGTGACTCCAATGTCTTCAGGCACCCTCAGTCCCATTTCCCTGAAGCACCTGATTGCGCCTATGGCCATATTGTCATTGGCGCAAACCAAAACATCAGGCTTTTCACTCATAAACATGATTATTCTCGCGGCCTTTCCGCCGCTTCTCTCTCTATAGTCCCCCGAGAAGTAATTCTCCCTTGAAAACGGGATCGAGTTTTTGCTCAAGACATCCAGGAAAGCGCCATAGCGCTCCTTGTTGTCGTCAGTCTGTTCAGGTCCTCCCAGAAACGCGAAGTTCCTATAGTTCCTGTCCACAAGCCCCTGTACCATATCAGCCATAGGGGCGGAATTGTTTACCGCTATGCTTTCTATGTAAGGGCATTCTATGGTTCGATCAAGAACAACGATAGGATAATTCTCCCTAGCCACACGCAGAAGCGTTTCATTTTCCATGCGGAAATCAAGGATTATCGCGCCGTCAGTCATGCTGTTTCTCATATACTTCTCACAGGATTTAGAGGTGCAAATAATGAGATCAAAGTCATTGCCGCTCGCGAAATCATGAATCCCCTCTATAATTTTAAGGTAAAAGCTTCTGTCGAAGTCGCTGAAGTTAAAGAGAATAGCCCTGCTTTCAGACATTTTCAGGCTTCTTCCAGCAGCGTTGGGATAGTAGTTCAACTCTTGGCAAAGATCGAGTATCATTTTTTTTGTTTCGTCGCTAACGTTTTTCTTTCCGTTTAGCGCATTGGAAACAGTTGACTTCGACACGCCCGCCGCCTTCGCAATATCTTTAATGCCAACGTTCATTTCTTTCCATCTCCCTGGTCTATTAATGAATTTTATTAATTATACCATTCCAAGACCAAATATTGAAGTAAAATTTTTATAAATTTTACTTTCAGAGGAATCTGAATAATAAAAGGGGCTTACACGTAATCGTAAACAGACTTAAAGTTATTTAGAGCCAGCAAAATTGGAAACAATAATATACTGCTTTTCAGAGACAACAAGCGCACCGCGCTTTTTGTAGGCGTATCAGCGTGCTTCACAGAATTGGATCCTCTCGGAGCGCTACAGAATATCAAAGAGGTTCCAGGAATTTTCACTGGTGAATTATCATCTTAAGACGATAACGCACCAGGCTTGAAGCGCATGAAATGAGATTTTTACATTGGCTTTTCTGATATCAGGCAGAGAATTCCTACAATTCACAGATATTCTCTTCTAAATAGCCATGATGCGGTATATGGCGCCTTTGGAATCGGAAAAGGCTCCTAACAACAAACTTTTCAATTTAAAATGTTTCCAGCGATAGATTATTAATAGCTATTCCGACGGTTGCAAAGTGACTGTCATTTTGAATAATTTTGTCGTGAATGTTGCTATATTTATCCATATAATTTATTAAAACATATACATCATCTAAGAATTATACAAATTTATCGATATATTTTGCAAGTTTAAACATATATTCTCTTTAATTTTGAGCTTTTCTGCAAGAATTTTATGCTCTTTTGACTGGTGAATAATGCAAATAGAGTTGTCGGAACAGTTCCGGTTATTATACTGCTTTGCATTGGATAGTCCCTATTTTGATGTCGGATTATTCAATTAGCGCGAAATGTGGATATAGTCATTTCGCACCCTTCAATGGACAAGGCGCGTTGAAGGATGCCTACGCCGCAATGAAGAACGATGAAAACAAAACAACTGCAGAATTCGGATCATTCCAGCCCGCTGAAATAAAGAACACAGTGCCTGCACTTCCTGCTAAAGTGCGAAATTCGGCAAATACCAGCGCAAAATGCTCGATGATGCAAATTAATGACAGCTGCAAAGAATGCCTGATCAAGATTTTAAGCTTATTGCGAGCGGCAATTCCAACAGTTTCATAAATTAAGGTTTCAATCGACGCAATGTTTTAAAGTCAGGCCTGCATAAACTTCAGTTGGATCCATCCCAAAATGCCATTCAGAAGGTTCTCGGGAAAGCGTGCCCTTTGAAGCTCATGATTTTGCAGCCGGAAGTTCATGATTCAGCTTCAAAAGCAAAAAACTCAAGTCTAATCGACATTTTCAATCAAATTTTCGGCATATTAGAAGTGTATCGAAATTGGCGTACCGCAGGTCTGTTTACGTTTTCCAGAACCTCACCGTTGACGCGCTTGATCTCGACTTCATGGACGAGAAGCTGGGGAAGTCCGTCTCTTACGGAATCTATGACGTCGCCAGGAACGAGTGCTTCATCAACATCGGAGTGGATCACGACACATCCACCTCCTGGTTGAGAGCCTGTGTCAATGGCACTATGAAGTGGCTTTGCGGCCTACCCCAACATGACAAAGCTTATGATCATGGCGGATGGCGGAGGCAGCAACGGCTCCAGAAACCGCATGCGGAAAGTATGGCTTGCGAAAGCGGCCGAAACTTCAATTTGGAGATCCATGTGTCCCATTTTCCTCCAGACATCAGCAAAAGGAACAATATCGCCATATGGTGATATTGTTCCTTATCACTACTGTATGAATATCACAAGTAAACAAGCAGAATCTTGATTCCATAAGGGAATGCCCAATTACGCGGTGATATGGCGTTCAATGCAATAGAGCGGCAAGTCTGGTGAAAATCACCGAAGCTCATGGCTCAAAGGTTTTCCATCGCCGCAACTGCCATGGCAATTGCTGAAACGGACAATACACCTCCCGATAATTGAATCATTGGACTTCACAAAATGGCAGCCAATCCAACCGCCTTTGAGATGAGCGCTTTTCAGCCAATGATCATGCTAAGAGCTCTTCGATGCAGAGCCTGCCATATCGCCAGCGAAGCCTCAATGCTTGGATTGGATGGCTTGCATGGAAGGTTTTCAATCCGTTTCTCCGCGAGGCTGGTGATATTCATAAAGTAGTGATAAGGATCAATATAGAGCATGCCCTGTTCTCTTTCATATACTGCTTTTCATATAAAATTACTTTTTTTGGAGCTTGATTATACAAGCTTCAATGGATAATCAAGCTCCAAAAAAGGAACATTTGATGAAAAGCGGTATATCACAAAACTGGAGAGTCCGCCCTCTGACTTCTGTCAGGGTGAAGAAATCATTGATTGAATCCACAAAAAACAAGAAAGGGCATAGCCGTTGTTGACAGGCGCCACCCTTTGAGGGTAAAAGCCAGCGATGAGGAGATGGCGCGCATCCCGATTTGCAAAAACACCTTTCAAGGCATCTGGAACCAAATCATATTCCCATCTCGTGAAGCCATGGATGAGCACGCCCGGATTCAAGCCGAGATGAATGAAAAGGGGGACCTATGCAATGCATGGGAGCGCTTTTTGCCTTGAAAAGGTGAGGGTGGAGAATATGATTGAATCCAATAAAATGATCCGAGTGTCAAAAGTAATTCTTCGAGAAAATCCGCTTTCAAGAATGGCTTAAATAAGCCATTCTCCACCGCCGTTTTTGCTCTAAACAGACTTTTGACACTCGAATCATAAAATGAAGCCACTAATGAAACAAATTACATAGGGCTCTTTTTCGATTCACATATTAGAGATGATTATTTTCTGTCTATACAATTCTCTTTGCTCTGGTATATTTTGCGATTTCAATTATCGTTAAATAATATCAATAGTAAACTTCTATGAAATTATTCTAAGCATTTATATGCACTGCTCAAGTTATTTCTTAAGGTCTACTTAGAATGAAATAAACTATTGTTTTGAGTGGTTACGTGAAAAAGCCATTGTCTATGATCTTTCTCAGTGCCGGGATCGCTTCTTGATAAGTCACTTTCTCAAACAACAAAACTGTGGTTATATTTTTGTAGTCGGATTCATAAAAATCCTCTGTTATGATTCTTTGCAACACCATGTTCAAATCAATTCCTTCTTGTGCTGACTTGCAGGTGATATGAGGCTTTCTAACCTTGCGTGTTTCTTGAACAAGCTTGCGAAACCCGCAATTGAACTGGATCTTGGGATAAAGCTTATACAGGTCATAGATATGCCTTGAATGGGCTTCGATGTTCCCATCCAGGTAATAATCCGCAAGCGCAAAAACCTTGTCAATAAAGGTTCGTTCTAAAGATAGCACTTTGAGTTCAAAATGCTCCAGCCCATATTGCGATATGAGATTACCGGCACCGTTCGCTTTCAAAAAATCGTAGATATGACTGGAAGCCTTCATTGTGCTGGTTGGAAAAGCCTTGATGTACACTGAAGTTTCTACAATCATATTCTGCTTAATCGACAAATTCATCCTCGCAGGATGAAAGTCAATCACATACTTATTAAAATCGCGGCGGCTACGGATCTGCTCAGGGTTCATTAAAGTGAAGCCATACTCATCAATGATTGAAACAATATCGGTTTTGAGCCTTTTGCGTTGCCCCTCAGTTAACTTTGCAAGCTCGGTTTCAACACTTAGATCTATATCTTCAGAGAACCGCCGGATGGCCTTATAGCATTTTGATAGAGACGTGCCGCCTTTGAAAATGATTCCGTGCTGCAATTCAGATATCCGCTTAAGAAACAGAGTGACATAATAGTATTTTTCTACAATTCCTGGATCTACAAGATTCATTGACTCCGCAGTTGAAGTGAATGTTTAACAAATAGCGCCTTGTCAGTATGCAAGTTCATAAGCGGCCCCGCTTTCCAAGAAATTTCTCATAGCGTTTGCAGGAAACAGGCCTGCGTATTTATAGATTTGATACTGAGTAACGCCGGAATCCTTAACATATTTATTAAGCATGTATTGATCTGTTTCGTCCATGAATTTTGGATTGATTATATTCATCAAATCCAAGAATTGCAATATGTTGGCATTCTCTTTTGTTACAGCCACTCTTGGCCGTCTGGCGAGTATGCGTTGAAAACCGACACGAACTTCACGGACTCGCGCAGACTCGTTATTGCTCGCCAGCTCAAGTAAATTAGGGCATTGAGAGGTCAGGCCAATTGAATTCTTAAAGGAGAGCCCTGTAACATAGCCGTATACATTCTCTCCGTCAGAAAGATATTTTTTTTGCACCACTTTGCCAGGATCTAAGCTGGTGTAGCCCCACGGCATTTTTTCAGGGAAATAATAAATTCCCTTATCAAAACGCTTCAAACTCTCGGAATCCACAAGACTTTTTATTTTCTTGAAAATCCAAGACCGAGAGTAATCCTCGAACTGGATGCCCTCCAAGTAAATTGGCTCATTAAGTCCAAAGGTCTGCTTTAAATATTCTTCAAAGATCATTTCATTCACCCTTCAAAATCCTTCAGTAATATTTGTATTGCATATATTATTCTGCACTTAACTAATATTGTCAATATCAGTCCAAACGTTTTCTGAGATAGGAGTTTGCGCTTGAAAGTTAAATTCGTCATTCCGCTCCGATTTTTGGGATGTGCAAAAAGCAATTATGATCCTTATCACTATTGACTGCCATCTATCCAGTTAGATAGCAACAAGCTTTAGAATCATTGCCAACATTTAAAGCCAGTGGATTGACGTGGCGCTCTATAAGGGCTATCTCGATGGACTTTCTCCTTTACTCCCCTGTATATATAAGGAAAAAAATGTGGCTGGGTGGGAAAAATTTAGCATAAGTAGAGAGGAACCGCTTGTTGGTAGGAGTTTCTATTTCACGTATCTTGCAGTATGATATACCGCTTTTCATCAAATGTTCCCTTTTTGGAGCTTGATTATCCATTGAATCCTGTATAATCAAGCTCCAAAAAAGGTAATTTTATATGAAAAGCAGTATACATATAAGGCAGACATTAGATCCAAGTTTCAATTTATAGAGGAAGGAGCATAATGGCAATGGAAAGAGCATAATATAGGCAATTTAAGAGAAGGTTGGACTATTCATCCCCAGATGCCGATTGGCCGGGTAGTTATCAAGTTCTTGTATGTCCCAGAAGTCGGAAGTTGCGGCAAGCCCTTCAATGCAACAGCGACAAGCAATGGCGGTCAAGAAGTTCCTGTCGGATATTGCAGGGCTGAAGGACGATGTCATGACCGACGCTGATTAAGACGACATAGCCAGCATACGCGAAAAGACCAACGCTGGTTTTGCTCGCAAGGTAGAGCTATGATTTAAGCTCTAGATGCCAACGTCATCTCGTTTTTGATGCGCCGCGAAAGAAATCTAGAGGTCGCGAAACGTTTTGATGAAGAGATTACACAGAACGGTCATTACTATGTCATGCCACCGCTGAGTTATTATGAGGTGCATTGGTGGCTTTTATGGAAGGGGGCCACTGCTCAGACCAAGATTTTAATGACCTATATGCGGCCTTTTACGCTAGAATCAACATGACCGAAGCCGAGATAATTAAGGCAGCCGAAATCAAAGCTGATTTGAAGAAACGAGGGCTACCCATCGGTAAAAAAGATGGCGACATTTTTATCGCGGCTCATCGTATTATCAACGACTATACGCTGGTTACGGACAACACTGACGACTTGCAGAACATCAACGGCCTGAAGTTCGTTAATTGGAAAGAACGGAATTAGTGTAATAAACTCCTACCCAGTTAGCCGTTTTAAATGTCTTTCACCGGCAGAAGCGTAGAAGCTTCCGGCTTTTTCTGAAGCCGCGCCGCTTTCTATTTCTCCCAGCGCCGACACTCCGCCAAGCTCATATTCGAATGTGGATTTTTTCCTTCCCGTATATCTCCTTGCTGCGGAAATATAGAGATTGCAAGCGTATACGCGCGCCAGCAACCCGCCCCGCTTCGCCCGCGCTTTGCAGGCTTTCATTTTCGAACTCCACTTTGAGATAGCCCTTGCGCTTTCCCACTCCATAGTCCGGCATGAAAACGCATGGTTCATGCTTGCCGAGCCTTGCGCCGCCCCTTCTTGCGGCGGCGCGCCTCAAAGCAAGAGCAGTTGACCTCATGGTAAATATGGGGTATCATTGTCTTATGGATACTGGCTAAGCCTCGTTAATTGAAAATTAATTATATCTTTTAAGATAATTTATTTAAAGGAAATTCCTTTAAGAGCATGCATTATGGGAAGTAAAATTCAACTCAAAGTTTTCTGGATAGGCATGCGTATGTTGCGCCTGGCACTCTTTCCTGATGAATAAGCGCCAAATTCGAATATTAACTTCTAAGCGATATATCAAAACCACGATTACTTGATGATTCTATCGGCTAAAATTGTTGCCGAGCATAATGAAGGAGGGAATAATGGCTGAAAGCACAGAGAACTTTACGAAATCGCCAACTGACTCAAGCATTGGAGCAAATGCCAATTCAATAGGCCCAATAAAAACAGATTCCCATAAAGGCCCCAAGCATAGTTCGTACCATGATCAAGCATATAAGATGGTATTCAAGAGAAATTCTTTGTTTTTGGAATTTCTAAGGTTATACACTGAAACTGATTGGTTGGACTCATCAATAATCAAGTGGGTGAATCTGTGGAATTCGGATTTTGAGATATTAGACTCCGGCGGCATAGCAGCTGACATAATCTATGAAGCATCCGAGAAAGAGGAGCGGGTGGACTTAGGTTTTCCAACCGGATCCATGGCAGGTATAAAGACACTGCCGCCGGATTTCAGCAAATACTATTTGGTTCTCCTGGAATTTCAGTCCAGAGTGGATTTTACCATGCCATTCCGATTGCTTGAGTACTTAATCGAGTCAGAAAGGCGGATTTTTCTCAATACTCCAGTAAATATCAGGGAGCGTAAAGGCTACCGCCTTCCTGTCATTCATCCAATAGTTTTGTTCAGCGACAAGCAGAAGATGTGGACAGCCGAAGCTCAACTCAGGGATTTCTATGAGAACCCCGGCAGATTTGGCGATATCTCTCCCAACTTCCGCTATGATGTGTTCAACGTCAACGGCATTTCAAAAGCAAAGCTCATGGAGATGGAAGGCGCATTGAGGCTGATCTTTCTTCTCGATCAGGA
>JAISZB010000378.1 GCA_031269465.1 Clostridiales bacterium
CTCCAAATCAGGCGGGACAGAGCCGTCCGGAGCCGGGCCGATGTTGAGGAGCAGGTTCCCGCCTCCTTGCGTCGCTTTATTCAGCATGCGAAGGATGTCGTGCGCCCTGTAATTGTAGCTGGCCGCCTGGACGGAGTCGATATAGCCCCAGCTCATGTTGTTGAAAGTCATGCAGGCTTCCCAATCCCGACCGTCTCCGTCTGCTGTGACATGCTCTTCCGGAGTTCCGAAATCCTCCGGAAGCAAGCTTCTGTTGTTAATGATGATATCCGGCTGCAATTCACGGAGCCTTTGATTTCGTTCCAGGGAATTCCAGCCTTCAGCGCTCTCCATCGGCATGGCGACATCATACCACAGAATGTCAATCTTTCCGTAGTTAGTCAGAAGCTCCTGGTTCAACCGGTAAATATAGTCGGTAAAGCGCTGCCGCGCAGCGCTATCATAAGCGCAGGCGCCACCGTCTGGATGATGCCAGTCCATCAGGGAAGAGTAGAAGCCGATCCGTAGATCAAATTTTCGGCAGGCTTCGGCAAATTCTCTGACAATATCCCTGCGCGGCCCATAATTGACGCTGTTGTACGGATTGACCTTGGAATCCCACAGGCTGAATCCGTCGTGATGACGCGTTGTCAGCACCATATACTTCATGCCGGCATCCAGCGCAAGCTTCGCCCATTCTTCGGCAACGCCCTCCTTGGGCTGAAATGTATCCGCAAATCTCTCATATTCCTCTACAGGAATGCTTTCAAAGGCCATCGCCCATTCGCCGCGCCCCAGCGCCGCATAGACGCCATAGTGGACGAACATACCGAAGCGCGCTTCCCGCCACCAAGCCATTCGCCTGCAACGGCTCTCCGCCAGCTCCGCCTCATATTCGGGCAGGGATAAAAGTGGTTTCATTACATGTCCTCCCCTGTTTTTTCCTTTAGCAAACGTGATTTTCCAACTGCGCCTGACTCTTAATCGCTGTATAATCTATGCGGATGCGCGGTCATGCGCATCCGCTTTGATGAGGATTATACAATGACAATTGATTATCAGGCCCCGCAATCCGCGCGTTAGGCTCACGCCAATATAAGCGCATATAAGGCTTAAGCGCAAGATACAATAAATATCATAAGCGTACATCCTGTGCAGAATCAGAAAAGCATGATTTTGTTCTTTGACTGCCGATGTAGAAACTTGTATCATTGAATATATAGTTATTTGCAGATGAATGTTCAGACTTTTGATCTTGATTTTGCAGTGAATGCGATTGATATCGGCATTACGCACTGCTCTATGGAAAGTCAAGCCCTAAAATATGCGCGTTTGACTGCAAATCGTCGGTATAGAGAAAGCATTGGCGAGCATCCAATGTTTAATTTCATATGGATGCTAATTAGGTTAAATATCGACTTTATAGTTGGAGAGGTGTTTGAATTGCGAAATGTACTCAAAAAGAACCCTCCCATTTTCTTGGGCCTGCTGGCCTACTTCATCGTGGTTCTGGCATTCCCGCTCGCTATCGGCAGCTATATCTTCAATGAAGCAAATGCCATGTTCAGCAAAAAATCCATTGATGCCGCCCACTTTGTTCTGCAGCAAAGCGCTGTAACTTTCGACCGCTTTTTGGAGGCGTCTGACGATGCCGCATACTCCTTCGCGGTCGATCCTTCCATTCAGAACGCGGCAAACCTAAATCGGCCGGCTTTTGCCTCAAAGGACATCGTGTATTTCACATCCCTCCTCAACCGGATCCAGTCCAACGATATTTCGAGTCCCTTTGAGAACAGAACCATCCTGTTTTTAAAGCGTCCCGGCGCCGTGATGCTGCGGGAGAGCATCTCTTTCGGAATCGAACAGTACTACAACAACTATTTGAGCTACAGCGGACTTCCCTATAAGGACTGGGAAACCTCCATCCTAAATCAGCAGCTAAACCGCCACTTCATGCCTTCTACTAGAATACTGACCACTGAAACGAGAAACGCTGACTTGGCGAGAGAGTACATCTCATATGTCCATTCCTTCCCGCTGATGACTTCTGTGGTGCTCATCGACTCCATCTCCGCAAGGCGGATTCTATCGGAAACAATCATATCCGATTATGGCGCGGCCCTGGCAGCGGATTTCCAGTGGAACATCATTCTAAGCGCAGGCAATCAGAGCGTTTTAGAAGAGGTTGATCTTAGTTCATTGGCATCTGGCGCAACCAGCCTTTACCAATTTATCGGCGACACGCAGATGATAGTGCTGAGCCGGGAATCAAGCGCCAGCGGGCTTCGATACATCAGCATCAACCCTGTGAACGAGGCGCTTAAGGATGCGGTTCATCTGCGCCAAATCACAATAGGAGGAGTTTTTTGCATACTTGCGGTTGGATTTCTCATATCCCTCCTGCTCTCCAGACGCTATACAAAGCCGATGCAAGAAGTGGTGGGGCTTCTTGGCAAGCGGTTCACCGGAAAGGAAAGCGTCGGGAATTACAAAATGATTAAAGAGCGAGTAAGCGATCTAATCTCCAGCCATAATGAGCTGTCAAAGAAGCTGCAGGAACAGATGATAACCTCCAGAGCGCTCTTTTTGGGACAGCTGCTGGGCGGGACTATTCGGGATCAGCAAGAGCTGGAGCATTTCCTCGAATACTTCAGCCTTAATCTAAAAGGCGGAAGCTATGCTGTTTTATACATGGCCTGCCGGTTAAGCGAAGAAAATAACGGGATGGAATTAAGCGATATCCTGGAGCAGGACATATTCAAGCTGGCAGTTGACGAGATTTTGCAGTCCTCAAGCCTCTTAGGCGGATACGCCTATCCGCTGGAAAACAAAGACATAGCCGTCATCCTATGCTCGAGCCGGGACGACCCGGAGGATTCTAAGCGTCAAATACGAAGCTTTATAGGGGAGATCAGCAAGCGTCTCCAGGACGGCTGCAATATCGCGCCTCGGATCGGCGTAGGAATGGCTTACCGCAGGCTTTTAGACGTCAATTTCTCATTCGTGGAGGCCAGGATCGCAGTGGAGTGCCTCCTCCAGAACACAAGCCAATCCATGGCGCTGTGGTATGACACCCTGGACAGCCAGGCGAAGTGCGGCTATTTCTATCCTATGGATATGGAGCAGAAGCTTATCGCCTTAGCCAAAGCAGGCAAGCAGGATGAACTTCTGCGCAGCTTGCACCAGATTTACAAGGAAAACTTCACCCACAGAACTCTGATGAGAAATATACAGATCCAACTGTTTTACGAGATGCGTTCAACGCTTATGCGCATCGTCAACGAATTCAAGCATGATGTAAACATTGATTCCCTGTTGCGCATGGACTTTTCAGCCACGCCGGAATACAGCGCCTTGCAGTCCTTCACCAAGGCTTACATAGCCATTTGCGAAACAGTCAATTCCAAGAAGAAAAGCCACAGCCAGCAACTGATAGAGAGAATTCTGGAACGAATAAACAGCAGCTATGCAGATCCAAACATGAGCGTAGAGCTGCTGGCCTCCGCCTTCGATATAACCCCTACTTATTTCTCGAGGTTTTTCAAAGAGCAGACGGCTCAGGCATTCAGCAGCTACCTTGAAAATCTTCGAATGAAAAAGGCCTGCGAGCTACTGGAGAACACAAGCCAATCCATCGACAGCATCGCCGCCATCGTCGGCTACAACAGCGCCTACTCCTTTCGAAGGGCTTTCAAGAAGAACCTCGGAGTCGTCCCCTCTGAATACCGGAAATGACATTCGCAAAACGCGCCGCGCAGCAACGCGGCGCGTTTTGCGTTCCGAGAGCGCTTCGAGTCAAAGCTGCACCGATTTTCATCAAATGTTCCTTTTTTGAGCTTGACTGTCCACTGAGCGGTACTAAGTGCCGATATCAATCGCGCTCGCTTTATAAGCAAGCTCCAAAAAAGATAATTTTCAATGAAAATCAGTATAGCTTTATCCGATAAACAGTTGAGGATTCAAGCTTCTTAATCTGCGGCAAGATTGGCGCGAATCAGCGTTCAGCTGCCGGACGAGTCCGCCCTGCCACGCCTTTTTCTATTTCCCGTACTTGCTTTCATAGGCTTCTTGGCTGATGGCGATATAATCCTCAAGCCCCAGCTGCAAAAGTGTATTCTGAAAAGCGTCCCAGTCATTGTCAAGGCTGAGATCTCCTACGATAAAGCGGGAGAGCGATTCAGCCGTGTAATCTCCGATGCTCGTTTTCTTCAGGATGTAGTCAGTCGACTTCTCCGGATCTATTGAAAGCTTGGGCAACACCTCTAAATGGTCGACCTCATACTGCTCGTAGAGTTCCGCCGCTTTGAACAGCTGCAGCTCCAGATCGCCCTGCTCCGTTTCGCGCCAATCCAGCGTTGAGCCCGCAACGCTCATAGATTCGCGGTATTCCTTGCTGCGGTTCGAACCGAAGGTTTGCCCCCACGAGAAGTTTGTGACGTTCGGGTCAATGATCCTCAAGTATTTAGCTGGGTTTCCTCGATAATCAATCTGCCCCGCCGCGCCTGGCCTCCAATTTACGCCTTCTTGCCCCAGATCGCCCATAATCGTGCCTTCTTCACTATACATAAAGTCCAGCCAGCGTACGATGAGAGCGGGATCTTTAGCGGCGCTTGTGATGGCTCCAAGTCCGGTCTCCGCGCCGGTGTAGATGTATGGAGTCTGTTTCAGCCCGCTAGGGCCTTCAAGCGGGGGCATCAAGTCGTATTCTTTGAAACGCTGGGACACCGTATATCCCAATGTAGAGCTTTGCGTACCGCCGAAGAGCGAGCCGATAATTGTGGAGTCGCCGCTTTCATTAGACTGAGCCATGGTTTTTCCGTCCTGGGTGAACGCTTCAGGGGCGATCAGCCCGTTGGCGTACAGGTCGTTGAGATAGCGCAATCCCTCGCGGTACTCCTCCCTGGTCGGGGCATAATAGATCTGGTTGGTTGCGGGATCTACATTAAGCTGGTCTATCGCGTTTGTATATATAAAGGAATTCATCAGGAATCCGTATAGATAAGTATTCCAGCCGTCAATGCAGCTTGTCATGGGTATTTCATCGCTGGGATCTCCATTGCCGTTGGCGTCCTGTTCTTTAAAAGCCATGAGGACGTTTTTGTACTCGTCCGTGGTTTCCGGCATCGCAAGGCCAAGGCGATCAAGCCAGGATTTATTGATCCAGCCGCGCATGGAATACATGCAGTGGTAGCAGACATTGAAATCCGGCACAGAGTATAGCTTGCCGCCGCTGGAGCTGATGATCTGCTCCCATACAGGGTTGTCCTCCAGGATTTTTTTAAGATATATGCTGTTGTCTGGGAGATGCTGCTTCAGATCGACAAAGATCCCCTGCGTCCCGTATTGAAGAATCTCCGTATCGGTGAAAACGGCTTCGCCGAAATTGGCAGTGGCGGCGATATAGTCTGGCAGGTTGCCGCTGGCTATGGTGATGGCTCGCTTCTCTTTCCAGCCATCGGCAGGAACCACTTGCCATACGACATGCACGCCGGTCATTTTCTCATACTCATGAAGGCTCCAATTATCTTCAGGCTTTGTCTCGGGATCTACCCATGGCAGCAAAACCGTGAATTCCGCCGAACCGTTTACTAACGGCATTTGGCCCAATGGGTTCAAGGCATACCCCTCGCTGCCGGACGCAGCCGCTCCGCCGGCATTCACGCCGTCTGCAGGCGGGGCGCCCGCATTGTCTGAGCAGCCGGCAAACAGCGCCGCCGCAAGCAGCATGGCCATCAGCGCAGAAGTCAATCGTTTTTTCATGTAAATCCTCCTTAATATATTCGGCGCGCTTCGCGCTCCCTATTCGAATCTGTCACCCCTTCACAGCCCCAATCATGATGCCCTTGACAAAATGCTTCTGTATAAAGGGATAGAGCAACAGAAGCGGCAGGCTCGAAAGCACTATGACAGCGTATTTCATAACTTCAATCATAGCCAGCTGGGCGCTGTTTTCCCTGGCTGCGGAGACGTTTGTCATGCTCGCCTGCAAAATGGAGCTCGTCATGATGTTGCGAAGAACCAGCTGAAGGGGAAATTTCTCTTGCGTCTGCAGGTAAATCATGGGATCAAAATAGCTGTTCCAAATGCCGACGGCATAAAAGAGGATCATGATGGCGATGATCGGCTTGGACAAGGGAAGGACGATTCTCGTAAACACTCCGAAATCGGAGCAGCCGTCTATGTCGGCCGCGTCATAGAGCTCGTCCGGCATGGTGGTCTCGAAGAAGGTCCTGGCAATGATTACATTCCATGCTCCTACAGCGTTTGGGATCATCAATGCCCACAAGCTGTCAATCATGCCCAAAGACTGCAGCAGCAGATAATTAGGGATGAGTCCCGCGTTAAAGAGCATGGTGAAAGTAAAAAGCCACATAAACAGCTTGCGGCCCCGCAGCGCTTTCCGTGAGAGAGGATAAGCCGCCATGATGGTCAGCACAAGGCTGATGGCAGTGCCAAGCGCTGTGACGCAAACAGAGTTTGCGAACCCCCTGGCGATAGTTTGGTTGCCGGCAATCCTCGCGTATCCGTTCAGGCTCGGCTCTACCGGCAGCAGAAACACCCTTCCCGCGTACACTGCCGGCGGAGAGCTCAAGGACTGGCTTACTATATTGGCTAGCGGGACAGCTACAACAAGGAAGCAAAACAGCAGAAAGATGTAGTTAAAGGCATGAAATATCCTGTCAGCCGCTATCATCCGCATTTTACCCTTTGCCATGAAGGCCCCCTTTCATCACCATAGCGACGTATCAGACATTTTTTTAGCCGCAGCGTTGACCCCGACCAGGATAACCGTGGAGATGACGGAGTTGAAAAGGCCGATGGCGGCGGAATAGCTATACTGGGCCGATTCCAAGCCCACCCTGTAGACATGCGTGGAGATGACGTCTGAGACGTTCATATTAAGGGTGTTCTGCATTAGGAACACCTTTTCAAAGCCGATATTGAGCACGCTTCCGGAACTGAGGATCAGCAGTATTACAGCGGTGGGCATGATTGAAGGCAGATCTATATACCAGATTTTTTGGATGACTGAAGCGCCGTCTATAATGGCCGCCTCGTACAGCTCGTTGCTAATCCCCGCTAAAGCGGCTATGTAAATGACAGCCGAATATCCCGCGCCCTGCCAAATTCCTGAAAAAACGTACAATGGCCGGAAGCTGCCTGAGGCGCCCATGATATTGACCTTCTGCATGCCGAAGTATTTGAGGGTGTTGTTGATCAGCCCGAAAGATGAGGTCAGCTGCATAATCATAGAAACAAGAACTACCGTGGAGATAAAGTAAGGCATGTACGTAACCATCTGCACAGCTCTGCGAACAAGCCTGCTGCGGCATTCATTGAGGGAAATGGCAAGGATGATCGGCACTGGAAACGATGCGATTATAGACTGAGCGCTTAGTATCAAAGTGTTCTTCAGCAGCCTCGCAAAGTAGGGGGATTTGATGAATGCTTCAAAAAACGAAAGCCCCACCCACCTGCTTTTCAAAATGCCCAACCCAGGGTTAAAATCCTTGAAAGCGATTTGAATCCCGTACATTGGATAATACCTAAAAACTAATAGATATGCGACCGGCGGCAGAAGAAACAGGTACAGTTGCCAGTGCCTGAAAATATCCCTCCGCAACTGGCGGGACTTGTTTTTTGCCTTTTCACGGGATATTATTCCCGCCTTGTCGACTGTCACGGGATCGACCGCCTCCTTTTATAATTCTTATGCGTAAGATACTGTACTGATTTGCAACCATGCGAAGATTTGCAACCATGCGAACCTCATATGAAAATCAGTATATGTTGATCATACAGCATGGCTCTGTCAATTCTCAAGAAACACTTCATGATATGGCAGTATATATACTGATTTTCATAGAAAACCGCCTTTTTTGGAGCTTGATTATACAGCGAGCGCGATTGATATAGGCACTTCGCGACGCTCAATGGGCCGTCAAGCTTCAAAAAAGGACATTTGATGAAAGTCGGTATATATTGATTTGCATGAGAAAGGGCCCTTTCGGGGTTTGACTTTACAGCGGCTCTAATGATGATAAAGAACAGCGGCATTCGAATTCTAATATATACGCTTGTTTTTTAATGGTACGATTAATGTTGCTATAGTAATGTTTGCTGCATTAAGGATGCAATTCATTAAGTATTTATGCAGATTTCTCATAACATCAATTGTACCGCCCTTTTCAGATTGTGTTCCTTGATTTATCATTTTCTATTCATTACAATGATACTGAACCTATTTTCTCTTTCCAATAGAGGCGCCTTTGACTGCAAATCAAAATCATTCACATATGCAATTAATTCTTAAAGAGGAGCTTATAATGAGGAAAAAGCAATTGCTGTTCATCCTGCTTTGCCTGCTTCAGCTATCAGCCTGCGAAGCTGCAAATCCTGAGCCTGAGCCGCCCCGTTCCGTACGGCTCTACTATTTCCATGATACGCCTTGCGGCTCCTGCGACGGAGCGAAGGAATTCTACGAGCTTTTCCATGAGAAAATCAGTGATGACGAGGATGAATACCCCTATGTAATTATCCCCGTGAATGTTTTTCAGTCGGACGGGCTGGATCAATTAGAGAAAACTGCCGATGAATACGGCATCAGCCGCGAGAATCTTGAATTTCCACTGCTTATTATCAACGGCAATGCATTTTCAGGTTTGGAGAGCATCGCCAATAATCTGAGAGAGGCGTTTCTTGCGGTCGGGCAAGAGATCATCTGATATGCGGTCAAATGCGCCGATTTCAGAGCGGAATTATCCATTGATGTGTGTCCTGACCCGCAACCGAAACTTTATTATCACATCCGTATGGTAGGCAAAAAGGCAAAACAATCCCTTTTCACGGCACATCTCTAATAAATGGGATTATATCAACTGCCTATTTCGGGCTTCGGCAAAACCTATGCGAGAGGAAAGACGCATCTGCTGAGATGCATTCAAACGCGCCGATTGATTATCTCGAGAAACGGATCTTTCCTATGCGCATCAAGACAGGCAATTGTTCCTTTTTTGGAGCTTGACCGCCCTTTTTTAATGTGCGATTGATATCGGCATTTCGCGCTCGCTGTACAGTCAAGCCAAAAAGCAAGCAGTTCATGTCAAATCAGCTTTGGGCCGAATTATCCACTTTCGCGCCCGATAATCCAGCCCCGCAATGTTGTAGCCCAGCATATCTCTCTAATATTGATTTATATACTAAGAAAATATGTGTGGCCCTTCAAAAATCGCAGCTAAATTCATTGCATTCATTAGCAAACTTGCTCTCTTAAACGCCGCATTGCCTTACAGTCCAAATCTGCTAGATATTCCATTTATACTGGTTGATTGGAACTTTTTATACAGCTATACTGCTTTTCATATAAAATTACCTTTTTTGGTGCTTGATTATACAGCGAGTGCGAAATGCCGAATCGGCATTTCACACCACTCAATGGATAATCAAGCTCCAAAAAAGGAACATTTGATGAAAAGCGGTATAATCTGCATATGTACCATACTCAGCTTACTCTCCTAAGTTAATTAAGTACGCAGACCTATAATAATCCATGGCTTTTGTATTTTGTTTTCATTTTCGAAATAAGGTTTTAAGCAAAAACTCAGGACTGCTTTTGGCAAACTGTACTAGGCGGGGTTTTTTGTTCTATCCGCCCCCATTTCGTCTTATCCTGCGCGTCGCCGACGTCTGTATAGCCTGTGATAAAGTAACCCATGGCGTTTAAAACTTGGCGGAGATTTTCCGCATAAGAACCGTAATGCGTTTCGTGAAGTTCAGCCGCAACGGTTCGCCTGTCTCCTGCAAAAAGTACATCAACTTATGCATCTCCAACAATGTGATGATTGGCTCGAGCAAGCCGTTCAAATATTGCCGCATTAACTCTGTCAATGCGGCGCGACCTGGCGCCATATTCGGCGCCTTGATATTTTTCACCGCTTCGGGAGTTTCGACGGGTTCGTATGTGATGACCTTAACTGCGCTCGCATCTTCGAGCGCAGACGTAATCTCACGCTTGACAGCTTGCCAGTCAAGCCCGCCCAAGCCAGCTCCAAGCGGCGGTGTTGCTATTGAGCCGATACCGTAATTACCAATAACTTTCTTTAAGTCAACCAAGCCGAGCGTAATATCTTCTATCTTGCTCGCGCCTTTCCAATGCCGTTTCGTCGGAAAGTTTATAATGAACTTCGGGAAAGCAAGCCATTGAGTTTCGTGTATGAACATTTTGCCTGGCACCACTTCGCAGCGCTTGCAAGCCTGCTCGTATGCCAAAAAGTTAGCAGGATAGCGCTTCTAAAATTGCAGAGCGATTCCGCGCCCATTACGCGGACGCAGTTGACCGTATTCACAATCGCCTCCGCGTCGCTGTCAAAGATATTGCCTCTCACAAATGTCAACTTGCAAATCACCCCCAATCTTAATAATACCAGTAGCGCTGAATGGCGATCGGTTTGTGCTCGGCAGAACCTAAAGCGGATTCCACCTTGTCCGCATATCTGTAATCATAGACTCCGATATGCTCAAAAAGCTCCACGGGAAAAACCGTTCAAGCAGAAACTCCGCTTGCTTTTTATCGCGCCTATTACTCCATTTAGTTGCGAGAACCGCATACCAGCCAATTTTGTCTAAATCAGAAACATCGGCGTAATCATTGATGTAGCGCGACCCCGGATTTGAATCCGTAAACACCCGCTTGCGGTGATTATTATCAGCCCACTCTATCACGCGATTCATTGAAGCCGCTAAGTGCATTATCGGCTCCTGTCCGCCCCGATACGCTATGTCCGGGGAATTAGCCCTGTGGAACATATAGAGCATTGCCGAGCGCGGGCAGAAGTAAAAGGCACGCACTCCCCAACGTGCAGACCAAGGCGAGAGGACAGCGGCAATAGCAGCCTCCGCTCTTTAATTTTTAGCATTCCGATTGTCGTACCCGCGAGGTCGTGGCTCCGCACTTCGGAATCGGCATATAGCCCCCCATTTTCAATAATCGAGCAGATTCTGTCAACGTAAACGATATGGTAGATTTTAATGTCCTCAAATTCCATTGTCTACCCCCTCTGCCTCGCCGTCAATATCATCAAGTTCCTACGCGACTCCCTCCACCGACTCAAACTCCGGCACAGCCACGTCGCACACGTCAATTTTGCCAACTTCCCCTCCAGTTCCGGCTTCAGCTTTGCCCTTCCCGCCGCAGCGTCGAGCGACCGCCCCTCCTCCTGCTTTTTAAGCATATTCGATGAAGTCCGGGCGTCCGCTTATTTCAACGAGTTTAGACTGGTTTTTTTGGTTTTTTCCATGCGCCGCCCCGCGCTTCATCTCGCGGACTGCGGCGCCCTTGCCCCGCCGATTCCCGCAGCTATGGCTGGCTCGCCGGACCCCTCCCCCAACAGCGCCTTGATCCACGCGCGCCCGTACGCCGACAGGCGTTGAAACGTCCGGCCTTCTGTGGTACACTTGCATTGATCCATAGGGTTCCGCTCCTTCATTTTTTTCGCAAACTAAATGTTGCCGGGTTCCCTATGGATTTCTACTGGCTACATCTGTTGCATCTCATTTTACAATGAACCATGAAGAATCGGCATAATAGCTGTTGATTTACGCTGTTGGCAAAGGGTGGTTAATCCTGACTTCCGACGCACAGGTTCTCATTCGGAATTGCTTCAAAGGTGACGGCAAGGCGCCCGTTCACCTCTCTTGCGCCTTGCTTTTTTTTGCATTTGCTTTTGTTGCCGCGATTAGGCGGCTGTTGATGAAGATTGGTTTTTTGGGGAATTTCTTCGCGTCCTGCTCTACGCTGTCAGGCCGTTTCTCCTGCCGCTTTTTAGTTGCCGCCTGCGTCCGCTCCTGCAAAAACTAGTGAACGGATTTGGACTTTTTATTCCCCTGTGCATCCTCTGCGTATGGCGCTGGCGTCTCGGAGCGAGGCTCTGACGAACGCTCTTTTTCGCCCCTCGCATGAGTATGGTTTCCGGACTGCTCCTGTACGCCAGCTTTTCCGCCGTGTCCTTTTCGGGATTTTATATTACGATCAAATGATAAGAAAGCAGGTAGAAGATGGAACGCAAACCTTTTCTCATAGGCTCTGATGAATTCTCCTCAATTCGTGAAGAAGGGTGCTATTTTGTAGACAAGTCCCTTTTCATCA
>JAISZB010000032.1 GCA_031269465.1 Clostridiales bacterium
TATCCAATGCAAAGGCATTCATCAACGGCGCCTTCCACGGCCTCGGAGACAAGTATTTTCAAAGATGCTTAAATGAATTCTGCTATCGCTTCAACCAAAGGAAATTTAAAGGCCAGGGCTTTTTCAGGCTTCTCAGCGCATGCGCTTCATCCAAGACGATCATCCTCAGGGTACTCGTCGCCTGACGCGGCTTCGGCTCTCAAAAAAAGCCTTTTTTCAATCAAGGGGCCAGTGCGCCCAGACGCCTCCCAAAGAACCGTCTATATTTAGCAATCCTACAAAAATTCTGTATTTATATGCAATTGTTAAATTTAATCATTTAAATATTCCGTAAACAATATTGTGAAAATTATATCAAATCAAAAAACTGCTCAAACTGGAGACTCATTTTTCGCTAAATCAGGCTTATCGGCTATCCGCCCTTGTGCGAACATAACCAGAGCGAAAATATTTATAAAAACAGTATAAGTTTTTCTTGTTCCTTTTTCAATATCGGATCTTTATGTCGCTTAATAAAAGCCCGAACACAAAAATCATTTAGCCAGCGTGTTGCCATCAGCATCAGATCCGATTCCGATCCTTGTGATGATGGTTGTTATCCAATACTAGGAAACGACGCGGCGTTTCCCTATGTACACGAGGGCGTCCAAGCCATTTAAGGCAATTCTCAATTATTTCAAATAATCAGAGGCCCCATCCTAGATCACCGCAGCGGCGGCTGCTCGGACGGCGCATGCGCCGCTCCGAGTCCGCCGGCCGCTTCCTTGCAGGAGAAAGTATAGCCTGAATTCAGCTTGAACATTGCACAGCTTCCCTTTTCTATATGAATTGCCTGCATATTATATAAAATTCGAGGCTGCTTTTCAACGGAAGCATTATCCCTTGATTTTCTAAAGTTAGACTCTTTTTGAAGGGCAAATTTCGTGCAGCGGGAAAAGCCAGCCCCATGACTTCACAAAGCTCAACTCGCTTTAGAGCCGAGACGATATAAATGGGCGCTCACATGCGTCGCGCGCGTATACAAGCCGGGAACGCCGAACAAGTCGATGCAGACGCTCGACGGCCCGCAGAGCGCCGGGAAAAGCCTTTTCCTGCAACGGATCGCGGTTGATCCCAACTGGTTCACGGCGACATTGACATTGGCGGATATGAAGGATAAAACGCTGCCTGAAAAGATACAAGGCTCTTGGATTTGTCCGAGTTGCAGGAGCCTGAAATGTCGGATGGCGCAAAACAGCCCCTTTGGAGATGCTCTATACATGTCGGCTTCACTATTGGGCAGCGTCAACACTTGCGTTGAAATAGGGCTTGAGATTCTCAGTTTTATGCAGGCAACCGTCGACGCGAAAGGAAAAGCCAAAGATACGAGGTCGAAAAAATCGCGGGCGGCGTGCCGCTGATGTCAAACGGCAAGGAAGTCCATATAGCGGTCAGCAAGGATGCCGCAAGCCGGGCGTTGCCGGACGCAGCTGTTTTGCCCGCAAACTGCGAAGAAAAAGGCGGCCGCCTTATATACAGCGGCGTGGCGGCGGTCATTCCGCTGTTTGAGCTGTCGAAGGCCAATGCCGCTGTTCGTAATTATATCGTCAGCGAGGAAAGCCTGAGAGCCACACTTTGCGGCAATTGCCCCGAGTACGTCAAGAGCCGCAATATGTCAGCGCCACCCGAAAACCGGATAACGGACGCCGCCGCGCGCCGCTGTATCTGTTCCTGCAAAAACAGCTCGGCAACGCCGCCGATGAAACACGCCCGGAAGTCGCGGAGTTTCAGACGGAACGCGCCAACGAACCCGGTTTTGAAAGAAGCCCTATTGATGATGCGCCGGAACTGGAAAGGCAGGTGATTCATGAAATTTGTATATGTCGCGTCCCCTGTTCGCGGGGATGTTGAAGAAAACCTGAAAAGAGCGAACTGATATTGCGAGTACGTTGCCGGCTGCGGGCGCATACGCGCCCTTGTGCGTTTCAAACTTCGCGTATTTCCAGAATCTTAATATCTAGCACTTCATGAAGCGATATGGAGATGACGCACGGCTGGCAAGATTCATAAATGTGCAAGGTGAATTAGGCAGCGTGAAGAAAGAAAATGACCTTGATTTTTGGAAATCGTTCCAGAGCATTGCAGAACTGAATTCTCTGCAAAAATCAAAGCCTGCATTCCGCTCTCAAGGAAACTAGGATAGAGCGATAGCAAGCTTTGTTTTATAGAAATCTGCAATCAAATGAATCGATTTTGAGCCGGATCATCCATTGGAAGCGCTGCAGGGATCAAAGACAGAAATCTCCAATGGATAATCACGCTCCCAAAAAGGCAGTTTTATATGAAACGCAGTATATTTACGGATAAGATCTTATCCTTCTCCATCTGAAAAGCCACAAACCTGCCGCAACCAAGCGCAAAGACAATACAATCAAAAAAGTTTTTCTAAGCGCTTGGGCGCTGCTTCCAAACGCTTCGTAGATGAGCACGCCCGCCATGGGCATCACAGCGTTTGACAGGGAGGTCAAAACGGTAAACATGGATATTCCAAGAGTTTTATATTTATCATCCAGAACCTGCAGCAGGCACTGGAACGGATTTAAGGCTATAGTCGCCAGAGTCAGGCTCGCAAGCGTATTCATCAAGATAAACAGAGGCTTGTTTGCAGGAGACGGCAGGATGGTGCTTATGATCATGCAAAGAGGGTTCAGGCAGAGGCCCAGGATCCCGAAAATCATTGAAAATACTGGCCCGCGTCTTTCATTGCTCTTGCTCCAAAAACTCAAAGTGAGAAACTGGGCCAGAGTCGAGCCTATTATGGTGAAGCTTAGCTGAGCTTCATTTAAGAGGATGTACTTTGTCTGGCCGATATAGTAAAGAGTCCAGTCCAGCTGCCATGTTATGTAGAAGAACCATGCGACGGCTGCGTAGAAGACGAATTTCTTGCTCTTGAATATGCTTGCCGCGGCTTCTGCTAGAAGCCTAAAGCTTACGCCTCTGGGACTGGCCGGATTTAACGGGGTTATCTTCTTGAAAATGAGGATCTGAATGACAATTAAAGCCGCCGAAGCGATAAAAAATCCCTGGTGCGCGCCGATCTTCTGATCGTTGGTCTTCATGGCGGATAGCAGGAGTCCGGTGGCAAGCGGCACTGCAATGCCAGCTGTCATTGTCATGAAGGTTCTTAGGGTTAAAGTCCTGTTCCTCTTTTCAATTTCTATGACCTCCGGAAACAAAGACTGCCATGAAAGGCTGTAGACGGTGATCATTCCTACAGACGCAGACAAAAGCATTATGAAGTATGGAAGCTTGAAGCCTCCAAGCGATGTTACGAAGCCGATTGAGGCATAAAAAAAAGCGGCGGCTCCGAGTGAAAAAATTACCATCTTCCTCTTGTTTTTCATAGAGTCGATTAGTACTCCCCCTGGCAGGAGGATAATCATATTGGTCAATTGCGGCGCTAAATTCAGCAAGCCGAGCTGAAAATCTTCCGCGCCGAGTCTGGAGGCAAACAGATTGTTATTATTATTGATTAAATTGGTAATAATAGCAATAAGGAGCCCTTCATAGGCATAAAGCCGGACGGGCTCATCCAGAGAGAAAAACTGCTTCTTCGCATTTGAGAACATTCTGGCGAAGGCGTTCAGAAGCTGCATAAATGCACCTCGAGTAATAAACCGCTTTTCTTGCCGCATGCAGTAAAGCGCATCCCATTGCGCCGTGCGTCTCAGGCTGGGAAGAGGCGCATGGAAGCTGCCGCCCCGCGCTTGCCATCCGGAGCGGAAAAGATATCGCCATATGGCGGCGAGCAAGGCAGGTAAAAAGAATAAGGCGGGCGTAGCCGGCCGATATAAGTATAGAGCAGGTTTGGCGTTAATACAAGAGCCTGAGGATCAGTTTTAAAAGTAAATTCTTATATTTTTAAATAAGGGCTTGAGTCCCCGGGCAGATGCGGCTGAAGCCGCTTATTAAGCCAAATGAACAGACGCAGGCAAAGAGATTAACCTACATTTATATCGTTTTGCAGTTAAATGCTCGAATTTTGGCCTTATTAATTCCACGCTGTACAGCCAAGCCGTAAGAATAAGCGATTCAGTGCAAATCAGTATATATGACTATATCAAATACACATATTTTGGGCTTGACTGAAAGCTGATATTGGCATTTCTCACTGCCAGTTCAAATCAAGTGATTCAGAGCAAATCATTATAAATAAACTGTGAAATAAATTTGCCAACAGAAAAAAAGAAAAATAAATAAATCTAATAGTTTTTTAATATTGATTTGATTTATATTGTCGGGAAATGGTATGCGAAAATTTATGCTTGGTAAAATGCCAGGCAAATAGTTTTTATCAAGCTTAAAAGATAAAATCTTAGTAAAATCCGGAAATTTGTTATATACAAAATGAAATATATTTTTTATAATAATAGTATCTAATCTAGTTTTATTATAAGGAATCAAAGGGTTATTAAAATCTTTTGCCCTGAAATTGCTCTTATGGATTTATGCATAAATAAAATATATTTCTGATAAAAAAAGATTTGACGGATTAAAACTAAGCGTTGCATACTATCTTAAGTTTCAAGACGTATGTTTGTTAGAGAACCTCCAAGACATAACAACTAACCCTTCGAGCTAACTAGCGTTTATTTTCGCATCTGTCAATATTTATATAAATTTCCATTATGCTAAGTAAATAAAATATACCTGTCCTGCCCAGATAAGTTAATTAGGCAACTAATTTGTGTTGCAGGCCAGCCGCGTTTCTACATTCGGCTTCGGGCCGCTTTCTTGCCATGCCGCGCCAGCCCTTTGGGCGCGCCTTGTGTTCCTGGGAACAGAAGAAAAATACAATATCAGACCGGTGATGAAATGAATAAAGATTTGATTAGTCTAGAGGGTACAGTGGAAACTGTCATATTTTGGAATAATGGTTTTTCCATCTTCTCATTGCAGGAGAGTAGCCGCAAAAGCGCAAGAAGCACTACTTGCAAAGGCTCTTCACCGAAATTAAAGTCCGGGGAATTGGTGAAAGTCTCAGGCTATTACGAGAACAACGCCAAATACGGCAAGCAGCTTTCAATCGAGACACTTGAAAGGATATCCGAGGCGTCCATTCAAGCCAAGGAGAAATATCTTGCATCAGGAGCTGTGGCGGGCATAGGAGAGAGAATCGCGAAAAAAATTATTGAGCGTTTCGGTGAGGACTCATTCGAGTGCATATCCGAAACCCCTGAAAAGTTGACAGAGATAAGCGGGATATCCCTCAGGATGGCCCAAAGGTTTTGCGAGTCGTTCCACAAAGCCGCTGAGGAGAGAAGCGTGATGCTGGCGCTTTTGGAATTTGGGATTTCCCCCGTCCTGTCCAAGAAAATTTACGAATGCTATAAGGGAGATTCCATTGGCATCGTTAAAAAAAATCCGTTTGCCTTGTCTGAGCAGATTCAAGCGATAGGATTTCGCACAGCGGACGCGATTGCTGAAAAGGCAGGGATTCAGAAAGAATCCCCCGTTCGCGTCAAAGCGGGCATAAAGTACTTGCTTTTGCAAGAAGCCGCCAGAGGCAGCACTTACATGCGCAAATCGGAGCTTGTAAGCAAAGCATGGGAGCTTCTGCAGATCCGAGAGGATATCATAACCCGAAGCCTCATTACGCTTTCTGTGGACAAGGCTGTCGCCACGGAGATAATCGCGAACGAAACGGCTGTGTATTTGTCGGAACTTCAGAAAGCCGAGAATTACATAGCGCAGAAGTTGATGTTCCTTGCGGCCAATGTCTCTGATAGAGGCGGCTTTTCGCGGGAGGAACTAGACAAGCCTCAAGGGGAGGACGGCGCTATTCTGGCGCAGAAGCAGAAGCAGGCGGTGATTGAAGCCATGTCATCCGGAGTCTTGGTGATAACCGGGGGGCCGGGAACCGGAAAGACGACTCTAATAAAAACTCTCATCGCCATTATGGAAAAGCAGGGATTTTCAATAAGCCTTGCCGCCCCTACGGGGCGCGCGGCCAAACGCATGTCTGATGCGTCCGGGAGGAAGGCTTGCACCATACACAGGCTTCTGGAGATAAGCTATAATCCCTTGAAAAGCGATTATCGCCAGTCCTTCAGAAGAAACGAAGACTACCCCTTGGAGTCTGAAGTTGTTATAATAGATGAAAGCTCAATGATGGACATATATCTCATGAGCAGCCTCCTAAGGGCGATAGCGCCAGGCACGAGGCTGATACTTGCGGGAGACGCGGATCAGATTCCATCGGTCGGACCGGGAAACATCCTGAGAGACATCATAGGAAGCGGATCGATAACTGTCGTGAGGCTCACAGATGTTTTCAGGCAAGCTCAAGAAAGCGGGATAGTAGCGAACGCCCATAGGATAAACAAGGGCGAGTTCCCGAATTTGAAGCATTCTGACGACTTCTGCATGCAGGCGTGCAATGACAAGCAAGAGATGCCGGAAATCATTACTGCGCTTCTTCAAGCAAGGCTGCCTAAATTCCTAAAATGCGAAACGACAGACATTCAGGTGCTCACGCCGACCCGCCTGGGCGAACTGGGAGTGGCAAACTTGAACCGCGTGCTTCAGGAAAGCTTAAATCCCCCATCTGAAAAAAAGAGGGAGAAGGAGTTCAGATCCACTATCTTCCGCGAAGGCGATAAAGTCATGCAGGTGAGGAACAACTACAATGCATGCTGGCATATCCTTGATTCTGAGCAGAATGTTCTTGAAAAGGGCGCCGGCGTTTTCAACGGAGACAGCGGGGTTATCATGGGCATCACTGATGAGGATGAGGATGAAGATGTTATCGTGAAGTTCGACGACGGGCGCATTGCGAGTTACAGCGCAGAGATGCTGGAAGAGCTAGAGCTTTCATACGCGATAACCATCCACAAATCCCAAGGCAGCGAATATAAGGCTGTTGTCATGCCAGTGTGCGAAGGCCCTCAGATGCTCATTTCAAAGAACCTCCTTTACACAGCGGTTACAAGGGCGAAAGAGCAGGTCGTCCTTGTGGGATCCAAGCAAGTGCTCTGGCAGATGGTTCAAAGCGACAATGCCGGCATCAGAAACACGAACTTGAGATACAAGATAAAGCAGTTCGCGAAGATTTACAGGCAAGAGGAGGCGTAGGCAGACAAGAGTTCCAAGCTATATTGATTTGCATTGGAAGGTTCCGATTTTAGGCTCTGATTTACAATTAATGCGAAATGTGGATATAGTCATTTCGCACCCTTCAATGGATAATCAGACCCTAAAATCGCTACATTTGGTTGCAAATCAGCATATACTGTTTTGTTATGAGAATACTTGATTATACAGCGGGTGCGAAATGCAGATATTGTCTTTTCGCACTGCTCTTTGGAATCCGGGTTACGAATAGGTACATTTACTGCAAATTGCTAGGCATCGGCTTAAGCGGTTGAGAAGCACTAGTCTGACCCACTTCAGTAAAATAAAAAGACGTTTCAGGCTATTAACCCGAAGCGTCTTTTTTTGCGCTAAAAATCGCTGCCCGAGGAGGGCTTTCCATATGCAAGGACGCATTTTGCTAGAACACAAAGAATACTGTGGAGAAAAAGATTCAGTCAGTTTTTATAAATCGATATAAATTGATCGATCAGACTTAGAAATATAGGGGCGAAATGTATTGCGGGGATCAACGCCGCTGTTCTTTCATCAGTTAAATCTAAATCCACGACCGCTAACGACTTCCACGAACTAATACGTTCACGATTAGCTCTCGCGCCACCCATGCCAGAGAAGGCATGGCTGGATATTCGGAGTGGCGGGACTTGCTTGCGAGGACTTTCATACCGATTTTGAGGGATCACAAAGAACATTGTTCGGGCAGTCCTCTGTTGCGAATGCGGTGGAGATAGTGAATGCAGTCAACAGGAAAAAGGGAGTTGTGGAGAACGACGCTTCGAAGCATCTAAGCGCTGCTTTCAAGGAATAAACAGGCAATCCCTTCCCCGTAGATCTGCGCTTAATTTTATAGGAGCAGTTGTATTGCCGCTTCGCCAGCATCACTTGCGTTTTCGGGGCTTCAAGCCAATGATGCGAGTGTGGCGAGTGATATACTGATTTTCATAGAAAACTGCCTGTTTTGGAGCTTGATTATACAGCGAGCGCGAAATGGCGATATCGGCATTTCGCGCTACTCAACGGACAGTCAGCTCCAAAACAGGAATATTGAATGAAAATCGGTATAGCAGGTTGCAGCAGCTCCCGCATTTTTCGGAGCTTAACGGGTCAAATGAGAGCGAAAGCGGTAGGAATTTGACAATCCAAGAATTATAGAATATCATAGGATTCATAGGTGAGCCTCCACTCAATTGGATCATTATTCTTAGTAAGTCTAATATACCATTTTGCGCAGGGTGACGCCATAATCCGTTTTTTCGCAATTTACCCAACCAATATTCACAATTCACTTTTGCATACATTTTGTGCATTATTTCCTCAAATCAGCTTTTCCATTGTTTGGCTTAAACTAAAGCTTATTAAAGGTTCATGATTGAAATGCCCTCCGAAAAATCCGGTCCGATCAACACCTGCTACAACACGAGTCTGTTTGGTCGACGCCGTCTTATCGCTGCCGTCCTCCATCAAGGAACTGCATGAGGATGGCGCAGTGGCGAAGGCGGCGATTTTTATGCGTCGCACCATCGCGCAGGAGAAGAAGAGCATCCGCGCCGCTGGAGGCTCTGACGGTCTGCCTGAAAAAGTTCGGCTATGTTGACATCGGCTTTATGGCGTCGCTCTGCGGCCGGGACTGCGAGTAAGCCATATGAAGCCTGCGGAGTGTCATCATCAAAAAATACGCCTGTTACAATCCTGAAGACGAGAACAGCATTTTCGCCGTCTGGGAGACTGCCGCCGCAGTGGAGATGAAACGGCTCGGTGGAGATGTGGCAGTCCCCGGCTGCTAAACCGCTTTTCATAAAATGTTCCTTTTTGGAGTTTGATTATCCATTGAATGGTGCGAAATGTTGAAATCGGCATTTTGCGATCGCTGTATAATCAAGCTCCCAAAAAGGTATTTTTATATGAAAAGCAGTATATTATATTGATTTGCAGCCGAAAGTTACTAAAGTTACTAGGCGAATTTGACTTCAAATAGGTATGTTTATGGAAGGAATTTTTAATGAAAGCAAAAAGTAAAATTGAGCGATATATCAGCCGCATAAATGAGTGTGTTCTGCCGTTTATAGACTACCCAGAACTGCAGGCGTCTTATGAGACGGACATGGAATATGCGAAGGGCGTACTCAACCATCTGCATAAGGCGATGGTCGAGGTATACGGCGGCGAAACTCTTAGCCAAACGGATGGCGACGGAGGTTTTGTGAAAATCCCCGGCGTCGTTCTTGGCATGAAAAGCGGAAAAGTATGTCTTGCGCTGCTGGTTCTTGATCTGTCGTCGTGCGGCGAGCATTGGGGAACTGATTATCTGTGCAAGTACGGGCTTGTTTCGCAGGACAGTGCTTCGCCATATTATACATCCTGCATTCCTGACAACCGGAAGCGCATCGCCGAGGAAATGAACGCGGCGCTTTTTCCCTACGAATACGGTTACACCGCGAGTATTTCCGACGATATTCACGTAAAAAAATCTGCGTTGCCAAAGGAGATACAGGACGTTTTGAACGACTTTCGCAACCACGGCGCGAATTTTGCTGTGTAACGGGGACGAGAATGCAGCTGAATACGACGCCGAGGACGAGCCGGAGACGTCTCAGGCTAACATGCTGATTTGCACTCGAAAGTTCGGATTTTGAGGTTGGATTATACAATTAGCGCGAAATGCCGATATCTGTCGCACCTTGAAAGTGGATATTCAGGCATCAATTCTGCAAATCAGTATATTGTTTATGGAAGGCATGGTTGTGACACAGGATCAAATCGACGCGATCAAAGCGATTACCCGGCCGGACTGAAAGGCATCGTAAGCATGGTGGACGATGCTGGGTACTATTCACACAAAATGAAACAATGGCCGCTCGCCCGCGCATGGGCCGGAGGTTGACGGTTTCTTCAAATTCACGAGTCCAAGAGCGAAATTTGTCGGTTCCTTCTCTTTAGACTCCGGCGAATCATTCAACTACACCGACGAGGATGAATATATCAAATCGTAAAATAGGATCTGCCGCACTGGGGCTCAAGCGGTAAGGCACTGACAGACGAGCCCGCGTCCGCTAGGCGAATGACGGCCTGATATACCGCTTTGCAGTCAAATGTACCGATTTTGATGCCTGAGAGTCCATTGAAGTGTGCGAAATGACTATATCCATATTTCGCTATAATTGCATAATCCGACATCAAAATCGGCACTAACCAATGCAAAGCGGTATATCACCCAGACGGGTATTATATGCTGAACCGCGAATGGGATGAATGGAAAACATGGCCCCGCGACGGCGATATATTTACTGGGAAGATTAATGATGCATGGCAAAAAGTAAAACTGGGGCGTTTGTAGATTTTAATAATTAACCGGGCATCAAAAC
This sequence comes from Clostridiales bacterium, assembly GCA_031269465.1. Lineage (GTDB taxonomy): Bacteria > Bacillota > Clostridia > Lachnospirales > WQUN01 > JAISWZ01. The sequence continues at coordinate 10,494 of JAISZB010000032.1, forward strand.
TTTGACGCCTTTATAACATTGACCCCTCTTGTAAAATAAATTATCCTGCGCTATAATGTTACAAGGAATTCATATCAAATTTATAAAAAACATCAAGTCAATCACCCCATAGCTAAAGCTAGGGGCCTGGCAATAAGCCCTGATCGGCTAGCCTAAGCTTCATCGAGAAGCTACGCTGTCCAAGAATATATAGGTACTCCGGAGCGTTTGCTCCAGCCCCGGATTCTACGGCTTATGGCTGAACAGTCCTTAGGGGAAGGGATGGTGCTATAAGCATACAAAACCTTGGAACAGCATTGGCGAAGGGCAGCCTGCCCTAGAAATAGGGGATTTATAGCGGAAGGATTGCGCTGCTGTGGTTTATGTTCTGAATAAGAATGGAAAGCCTTTGATGCCGACAAAGCGCCGCGGGAAAGCAAGGCGCCTACTCAAGGATGGAATGGCTAAAGTTGCAAAGCTTGAGCCTTCTGCAATCCAATTGCTGTATGATAGCGCGGAGTATACCCGGCCGATAAGTCTGGGAGTAGACGCGGGAAGCAAAACTATAGGCATTTCCGCGTCTACTGAGAAAGAAGAATTGTACGCCGCTGAAGTAAAATTGAGGACTGATATAGT
>JAISZB010000045.1 GCA_031269465.1 Clostridiales bacterium
TATTATGCATATCGGGAATATTATAAAGGAAAATAGACAGAAATTCAATAGTTTTATGACATTGACTAAATTAGATGTAATATACCATTATTTGTAAATAAACTCATGACTGTCAAGTAGAATAAAGTGCACACGATATTTTTCTTTAAAGGGCTGCCCTTTACGGCGATAAGCGACATGAACGGAATTGATGAAATAGCTGGCGAAATTGGATTGCCAATGGACGGTTTTTTGAAATTCTTCTAACACAATCTCAGCAGTTCATATCTATAAAAACTATAATTTCTACCTTTTCAATTTACCCATGCTATCCTTCTTCAATTTAATCAAAGGTTTAGAAACCCAACGCTTTGTTTTCCTAAGCGTAGCAGCATATCTTTACTGGTTTGCATATTAGATTTCCTATTTTTAAATGTGGTTATACAGCGAGTGCGAAATGCCGAAATTGTCATTTCGCACCATGAAAGTGGACAGCCAGGCTCCAAAACAACTGCTTTCTACTGCAAATCTGCATTTAGATTTTTATCCGCATAGAGGAGTGTTGCTCAGTGTTTAGCCGAAGAATGACCGGCATGACGACGGCATCGCTTGCCGTCACGCTTTTCCTGTTCTATTTGCTGGCGTTTATTGTTTATGGAATCATGCCAAGCCTCGTCGATTTGATTGGCATTCCATACATAGCCAAAATTGGCGCTTTCGGCAGCTTGGGGAACGCATGGGTTGCTGCGCCGCTCATAATGCTGTCCGAATTTGGCAAGCTCTTTCTCATTGCAAGTCTTTCGGGAATCCTGCTGATATTCCTATCGCCTGGGTATGGATTCCGTCGCGGCGTCATTGGCGGCGCATTCGCAGCAATCGGCGGCAGCATAGGGCTTTGCGCTGTCGCATGCCTGCTCGTTACGTTGCTGCTTGCGTCAAACCCAGTTGTCGGAGAAGTCTTCAAGTGGGTTCTCACGATATTGAGCGGCGCGATGGCGATTCTAATCCCAATCGCTACTTATCGCATGGCAAGGCGCATATTTGCCGGAGGCGCGGACGATGACGATGACGATGACGGCGGCGGTTGCCATCACTACGCTTACTTCTATATAATAAGCCGCATTATGGGTTCTGGCTTAGTCCGCGCAATTGTCGCGCCATTCTGGATTTCGCTCGGGCTTCTAATCGCGCTATTCACCCTCGAAGCAAGCTTTGGCAGCCTGGTCGCCTTTCTGTCGGCGGTCGCGTCGATCGCATGGTGGTTGCTTCTGCCTATCATCATGATCTTTGGATTGTGGTTAGCTATCAAATCTGTGTTCAAATGATGCCTGGAAGACGAGCCAATTAAGCTCCCAACCTGCGACCAAGGCGCAAACGATTAGCGGCAAGTCCTCCATGCCGAAGACTGCTCCTGGCCCCCCGATACGCTAAGCCTCGCCCGATGTCAAGAATGAATGCGGTAAAGTCGCGGAAAACGCATCATGTCCATTCCCTGGCCAGCGTCAAATAGCGGGGCGTTGCTGATGTCATTTCCGCCGCTCTGCAGAGCGAGTTAGGCTACGAAATGACATGGGCAAGCGTTTCGCCTCCTGGCGGTAGTTCAGTTCAAGCGGGAAGCCGCAATCAATGGGTTCTGTTGTCGGATCATGGAGTTTATGCGGAGGCGAGACATGCCAAGTACAGTTCTTGACGGAGTAAGGCTTAACCAAGCCCCGCCGGCAAATCAGCCGACGCAAGGCATAATGTGCGCGCTAAACGGCGCGGATTCAAACCGCGGCCAGCAGATCCGACTCGATGAGCGGCTGCTAAGCCAACACCTTCTGTTTCTCGGCGCGATCGGAACGGGCAAGACCAACGCCATTTCCCAGATTGTCTCCCAGTTATCCAAGAATATAACCAATAGCGATGTCATGATCATCTTCGATGCAAAGGGAGACTACATTGCGGATCGTTCGATATGCAAGCATGGCTTTGATGTTGTCATATCCAATGATGAAAAAGCAGTCGGCGAGGACGGGCGGCAGAATTTCTGGAATATTTTCGGAGAGATAAGCCGCGGCGCACATATGGAGGATGATGTGCGTGAAATCTCGCGGACGCTGTTTCACGAGATGATGGAGAAGACGACCCAGCTATTCTTCCCGGCCGCCGCCAGCGACTTGTTCGCGGCGGTGCTGCTGCACTGCTGCCGGCAGTCCGGAAAGAGCTACGCCAATGCGGACTTGCGGCAGTATCTTAATTGGGCGGGGGTTGCGGACCTTCAGAGCATGTTGGCGTCGCACGCCGACCTGAACGCTATGCGTTCTTATATCAGCGGGATTGATTCTCCGCAGTCGCTAGGCGTCCTTTCCGAGTTGCAGCAGATGACGCGCCAGATATTCACCGGCAACTTCGCAAAGCAAGGGAGCCTCTCTATACGCAGCCTCGTCCGCGCAAAGGGGGGGCGAAAGATATTTATCGAGTACGACCTAGGCATTGGCAACGCCCTTGCCCCGATATACAGCCTGCTGTTTGACCTGGCAATCAAGGAGGCGCTTTGCCGCAGAGAGGGGGAGCGAGGCAACGTCTACTTCGTCTGCGACGAGCTTAAGCTCGTGCCGCACCTGCAGCACATGGATGACGCAGTGAATTTCGGACGATCGCTCGGGGTCAAGTTCATTGTGGGCATTCAAAATGTGATGCAAATCTATGAGGCGTACGCCGGAAAAGGCGCCGACAACAGCCTGGCCAAGAGCATCCTTTCCGGCTTTTCAACGAAGGTTAGCTACAGGGTAAGCGACTCTGAGTCGCGCGATTATATCAAGGGGCTTTACGGGGTAAATCGCCGCCTTGAAACGTACAGCCACGCACGGGGAGGAACGATAGCCGAAAACCCGCGCGACGGCGATGTCATTGAAGACAGGGACATAACTCAGCTGCCGGTCGGAAGGGCTATCGTGTGCATGCCCGGGGCGGAGCCGTTTTTGTTCAGTTTTGAGAGGTATGGGAAGGGGTAGCGGTTAAATCAAACGCGGCGATATCCAGCTATTGTACGACAGCACGGAATATATTCAACCGATATATCTGGGAGTAGATGCGAGAAGCAAGACGATGGGGATTTCTGCGACTGCGGAGAAAGAAGAGCTGTACGCCGCTGAAGCGGAGCTGAGAACCGGCATAGTGGACTTGCTCTCAACGAGAAGAGCTTTTAGAAGCGCAAGTCGCAATGGGAAGGCAAGATGCCGCAAGCCCCGCTTCAGCAATCGCATCCACACGAAGCATAAGGGCTGGCTTGCTCCGTCTATTGAAAATAAGATTCAGACCCATATGAAGACTGCATCCAACGTACATAAGATGCTGCCGACTGCGAAAATAGTTGTAGAGGTTGCGGCCCTAGATATTCAAAAATCAAGAATCCTGATACGCCTCATTAAAACCCTAAGAATGAGAGGCGACGCTCAGAATAATCCAGCAACTCTATGCAAGGATTGCCACAGCGGCTATCCGAATGCCGCTTTCGGCATCGGGCACCGCTTTCAGCGCCGGGGTGCCCGCCAGAGGCCGGGGCGCTCCGGGGATCCAGCCGCCGGAGCCGACGCCCGCTCGGAAATGGCTGATGGGCTTACGGGCTCCCCTGCTTCGGGCTCTTCCACAGGCGCAACGGGACTCTCGGCTCGCCATGCCCCTGTGTTCCTTCTGCCCAGGCACCCCACATCGTCAGCAGATCCATGGATTCGTCCAGAGCCTTCATGAGTCTGACTCTCGCCGCGTCCTCCTATGGATCCTCGCCCTCGATCCTGTTGCTTCGGATTTAGCCTGCTCCGCCTTGACCAGGGATGTTTCCGAGAGCAGCCCGCCCATGCATTTTTTAGCGCCTTCATGCGCGACAGGCGCTTCGTCGGCCATGAGGTCGCCGATGACTGCCTACTAAACGCATCTCAACGAGCATCCTCAATGAGCAGCAATCGCCTATACAGCCATTTCGCCGTTTTCCTCTACGCACTTGCAGCAAGCTATGCCTCTACTTTCAAAGTTACAATATACGAATCAACTATCTTAAGAGACAGACTTGAAATCACATTCTTAATATCAATCGCGGGGTGTACTGGATCCCCTTTGCGATATGCATGGTGGGACAGCCTTACATCTCCACTGAAGGCGTCAACTTCAAATTCGGAATCTGGAAATATTGCTATTTCCGCCTGCTTGCTGTCTGGATTGTACTTAATCTCAATTTTCGAGTTCTCCTGCTGCGGCGCCTCTATGCTGTAGATTATGCTTTGATCCGCTCCCATCGCGAGCGGAAGCCTGTCAAGGATTCCTGAATAGCTTGCTCTCTCCCCCATCCTCATCGGAAGCGCCAATATATACGAAGGCAACATCCCTTGCCTCCTGGCTGGCTTGAATGGATTCGAATTCAGCTCTCTGCGAGCCTTCGCCATGGCATGGCAGGCCTTGCACTGAGCTTCATGGCCTGCAACGGCCGCCGCCTCAGCAGAGTCGCCTCCGTTTCCATAATAGCGATTAACTCTGTCAGCCCACGGGCATGGTTCGATTTTCACATCCATATCACTTGAGCTTTCATCATCAGCGCTCTCGAAATGCCCGAATTCAGCTTTATATTCATCTTCTTCCAGCTGTATCAGCTTGCTCCATTTATGGCTCATTTTTCTCCCGCCTTCCCCTTCCTGCCCTTTCTTGCTCTAGAACCGTCCAAAATAGCTTTCCTTATCTTCCTATGCGTTTTGTCAAGGACATCCGAAAGCTTGCGATTATCCAAGCCTTGAAGGAAAAAAGGGCTTCCCTTCAGGATATTGCAGATTTCCTCGCATTTCATTTCCTTGCAATCCCTCAGGTAAATGGCGTATATGCGCATTTCCAGAGGAAACTCTATTCCGCACTTGTACTTTACGAGCGCTTTCAGATTTTTCAGCGCATCGCTTTCATGCGTCTTTTCTGATGGCGACTTATTCTTTTTTCTCTCTTCCTGCTCCAACGCTATATCAAAGATGAGTCCGCAAAATTCCTCTTGAGTAATGCCAAAGCTCTTCCCTATGAGCTCTCCAAGCGCCGGCATGGAAAACTCCACCTGGCTTTTCAAATTAAGCGCTTCCTCAAAGTCCGCGCTATGCTCAATCCTTTTGCAATCCAGTTCAGACCTGCGTCTTTTGCTGGATTCCTTGAATAATTCGTTTGCTATATGCTGGGAGGGAGACTGGTTATCCGCTTCATGACAGTAGCTTTGCACAGCCATGCGAAGTACATCCCTCTCAAGTATAAGCTCCGCTTCGAAATCCAAACCCTCTGCGCGATTTCCAGGGTTAGCCCATCTGATGTTGTTTTTCAGAGCCTGGCTGAACATCTTCGCTATCTCATCAAATGCCTTATCCTTATCTCCCGCGCCTTTATTATATGCTTCAACCAAAGGAATGAGCAGCGCATCCTGACTGTTGTAGGATTTCAGCTTCGATACGCATCTGCTTGCCGCCCTTTCAACTGTTTCAACTATAGCCTCAGAAAGGAAGGCGTCCTCGGAATCCTCATCCAAACCTGAGAGCAGCAGCTTCTTTATTCCCATTCTCACGCCGCGCATGATGTATTTTCTTATGCTATCCCCTGATGAGCATATGGATGACGCGAAGGAATCCGCCACCGCCGCCTCTATGTCAGCCTCAATGCTAAATATAGGAATTATCCTCTTAATCAATGAGTTCCAGCGCTTATTGAGCAGAGACTCGCTTTTTTTATCTTGCTCGCTTTTATTCGCGAATCTAATGAATGCGCGCATCTCGTCAAAAAGATCAGCCCCGCCTTCCTCCTTGTCCATATGAATCTCCTTTCCGCCGTAAAAAAAGCGGCAGCGATATTCTCCAAACATTCAGGTCAAGCCGACCCATCAGGCAGCTGCAGAGAATTGGCGCTAAATGAGGGCTATGCTGACTTGCATATGAAACCGCCTATATAGCGCTTGACTGCAGAGCGTTCCTTGGGGTTTTAAAATAGGCGCGTTTGACCGCAAATCGGCAATTAATCCGAATCAAGGATTTCTGGATATGGAAACGGCAAGTTCGCAGTCCATCAGAAGCTTAACCAACGATCTGGCGCTCACCGCCCACTCCTGATTGCTCTGCCTCTCAAAAGACTGCCCATAATCCTTCTCTACAAAATACAGGGTTATCTTAGGCACAGAAAAATCAGCTCTGTCTTCTGTATAAAACATTGCGAAAAATTTTCCGTTTTCACCGATCTCTGAAAACGGCTCTTCAAACGAAGGCTTTGGAAAGCTCAATCCCTCGTCAGTTTGTATAACCGTTATGATTTTGAAGTTGTTTGGCGACTCGCATTCTAGGACTCCAGAAATTATCCCGTCGGCTTCTCCTCTATCAGGCACGTTGGTAAGCTTTAGAGACAGCTTGTCTGAATCGCTTAAATAATCAAGCGTGTAATTTATGGGAGCAGGGGGTTCAGATTCGGGCATCGAAGGTATATCGCCATTGCTTCCGCCCATGAAAGAGCAAGACGCGGCCATCAGAGCCAGGCAAAGCGCCGCGCTGAATATAGCCGTTCTCTTCACGCACCCCCCCATCCTCGATCTGAAATCGCTCAAGCCCGCACGATAGCCATTCATATCTATTCGCCTCATTCTGATGCATATATAAGTTTAAGCCACCTATATATCTCTCTCGACTTTCAGACTGGTTCCCGCTCAAATATGCTGATGTGCAGCCGCATGCACCTATTTTAACATGACTGTCCACTTTCAAGGCGCGAAATGCCGATAGCGGCAATCGCGCTCGCTATGCAGCCAAGCTCCAAAACGGGGCTTCATATGCAATTCAGCATGCGCAGCCTGCGCTTCGAAGTCCCGGCTTCAACCCTTTTAAAGCCTGCGCAAAAACGCCGCCTCGCTATTGAACTGGGCGGCGTTTCTGCAGAACTGAGATTTTTGCTTTTCCCTGCGCTTGAAGCATAGGCATTTCTGCCTCTTCCCCCAGAAATGCCTTCCTATTGGGCAGGAGCGAATGTTTCAGCTTTTTGAACCAGCACTTCCGTTATGCGTTTTTCTTCGACTTTGCTCACTATAAAATGAAGTTCGCCGTAATCTACTTCCGGATTCTCTCCGATTGCAGGGATCCTGCCCAGTTGGCTGACGATGAAGCCGCTTAAGGTATTGCACTCGTCAACTGGCAGATCCACGCTTAAATAATCGCTAACCTCTGTAAGGCACGCGCTTCCGCTTATAACGAATGTATCATCGTCAAGCATGGAGATATCAGCAGTCTCTTCATCATATTCATCGAAAATATTGCCCATTACCTCTTCTATCAAATCTTCCATCGTAGCGATTCCTAAAGTTCCTCCATACTCGTCAAGAACAACTGCTACATGCCTCTTGTTCTTTTGCATGTCTTCAAAGAGCTCATCCGTCTTAATTGAAAAAGGGACAAAATGCGGTTCTCGGATTATCTGACTCAGATCAACTTCATGAAGATTTTTGCCTATTATGTATTTCAAGACATCCTTGATGTGGAGAATGCCGATGATGTTATCGATATTTTCCTCATAAACAGGAATGCGTGAAAACTTTTCGTTAATCAGGACTTTAAGAAGCTCTTCCTCTCCTGCGTCAATAGGCAAGGCTACAATATCAGTCCGGTGAGTGCAGATGTCGCCAGCAGTTTTGTCGTCAAATTCGAAGATGTTGTTGATCATCTCCATTTCGCTTTCATCAATTGCGCCTGCATCTCCGCCTGCATCGACCATGAGGCGGATTTCTTCCTCAGTCACATCGTCTTTTGCGGTTTCAATGTCAACGCCGAGAAGCTTTGCTATGGCATTGGTGGAGATTGACAATATCTTGACGAAAGGACGCGCCAGCCAGCAAAGATAATAAATGGGATTAATCATGGCCAGTGCGATGGAATCCGCTTTTTTCATGGCAATTCTCTTAGGGACGAGTTCTCCCAAAACCAAAGTGAAGTATGAAAGAATTAAAGTAATCAGTATTATTGAGAGTCGCAGAAGCACAGGCTCGGGTATCTTGACTCCCAAGAGCAAAAGATGCAGAGTGAGTTCATCGGAAAAGGATTTTGCGGCAAACGCGCCCGAGAAAAGAGCGATTATTGATATTCCGATTTGAATTGCAGCCAGGGCATTGCTGGGATTTTCCGCCATGTCGCGAATCCTGGCGGCTTTTTTATCCCCCTCTTCCGCTTTTTTTCGCATCTTATTCTGATTGACGCTGATGATGGCGATTTCGGTCGCTGCAAAAACGCTGTTGCAAAATATCAGAAGTATCAATATGCCTAATTCTCCTAACAAAGCCTTATCCGCCTCCGATTTCAGTCTGCGTTCAGGAATTTTTCAAGCTTGTCCAACGCCTGCTCTTCATCTTTGCCGTCAGCTTGAATTGTTACGTTTTGGCCGTCAAGCACGCCTAAGGATATCACGCCCATAATGCTCTTGGCATTTATCCTCTTGTTGTCTATGACAAGATGGATGCTGCTTGCAAATTGACTGGCTGTTTGGACAAACAGCGCTGCCGGCCTTGCGTCAAGGCTGGCCAATACTTGTATACTGCGTTGTGTCATGATAACCCTCCCCTTAAATTTTCAGCGATTTCGCTGATTTTTCTGAGTCTGTGGCTCACGCCTGACTTTCCCACCGGAGGCGACAACATGCTTCCAATCTCCTTGAGGGTAGCCTCATCGTAAAGCATGCGCATCCTAGCCACTTCTTCCAGTTGATCTCCCAGATAGCCGAGGCCCTTCATGGATTCGATGGTATGAATGTCGCTGATCTGCTTTACCGCGGCGCTCACCGTCTTAGAGATGTTGGCTGCCTCGCAGTTGACGGCGCGGTTTACATGGTTTCGTATCTCTCTTATGATTCGTGTGTTCTCCATCTCCATCAGGCTTTTGTGCGCCCCCATGATATTAAGAAGGTCGACTATGTTCTCCCCCTCTTTGAGATACACGATGTAATGCCCTTTGCGCGGTATCATCTTGGCGTTTAGCCCAAAACCCCCAATGAGTCCGACCAGACCTTCGCCCAGCTCCATTTCGCTTTGGACGAACTCCAGATGATAGTTCTTGTCCGGATTGCAGAGGGATCCTCCTGCAATGAAAGCCCCCCGGATATAAGCTTTCTTGCAGCACTCGCTCATAGTTACAATCGGGCTTACTGTCTTGGCTGCGCAATGCTCTTGCGAATCCCTGCGCAGGAACCCGAGCGCGCCCGCAAGAGCGCGAGTCTGTGCAGGATCGCAGACGCGCACGCTGCAAATCCTGGCATTCTTGCACTGCATGCGGTTTCTCACTGAAATCTCTCCGCTGATGTTGAAATACTGCTGAAGCATGCTGAAAAACTTTTTAGCCGCTTCAAAATTCTCCGTCTGAATCCTTATAATAGCGTTTGCAACCTTTGAAACCGATTCATCTTCTGCCCTGCGGATTTCGCCTACAAATCCGCAAGTATTGACAATCGCGGCCATTTCGGCTATTGCGCAGTGCCTTGAGGCATTGCTGACGCCGCACAGCTCATTCTTTACATCGGATGAAAACGACATATCCCACCTGCATTCATATATGCAACCTGATTTCAGAAGCGGCGGAGCGCATTTCCCCCGACCAAGGCGGGGCGCATTTCCCCCGACCAAGGCGGAGTCCGCCGCCTCCGCCTTAGGATTGGCAATGGGCTCTTTGGATCCTCAGAGAGCTCTGTTGCGCCATGCCTTTTCCTACAGCCTCTTGGAATCTTTATCTATATCCCTATGGTTTATCACAGCCGCAAGGCCTTGGTTCTGAAGCGTCATGAAAAGCCATTCCGCGAGGGCTACAGAGCGGTGCTTGCCTCCGGTGCACCCCACGCTTATTACAAGCTGGTTCTTGCCTTCATTGACGTAATGAGGGATGAGGAAATTGAGCATGTCAATCCACTTCTCAAGAAATCCCTTGGTCGCGTCCAATTTCATGACATAGCTTCGCACAGGCGCTTCAAGCCCCGTTTTTTCCTTTAGTTCCTGTATATAGAATGGATTTGGTATGAACCTGACATCAAAGACCAGATCTGAATCATCCGGTATCCCGTACTTGAAGCCAAAGGAAAGCACAGTAATCATCAAAGAATTGAACTTCTTGTTTTTGATGATTATTTCATTGATCATTTCCTTAAGCTGGCGAGTCAAAGTATTGCTGGTATCTATGATGAAGCTGGCCCTCTTCTTCACCTCTGAGAGCATTTCCCTCTCCTTGTCGATGCCAGTTATCACACGCTCGTTTTTTGCCAGGGGATGGCTGTGCCTGGTTTCCTTGTATCGCTTTACAAGAGTCTCATCTGACGCGTCGAGAAAAAGTATGGTATATTCCAAATTGTCCCTTGACAGGGCTTCCAGGCCAGCGAAAACATCTTCGAACAGTTTGCCTCCCCTGACGTCTATGCCTAAAGCCACCTGCTTGATGTCCGAGCCAGGCCTGTAGCAAATTTCAGCAAATTTGGGGATTAACGATGGTGGCAGGTTGTCTACGCAGAAATAGCCGGCGTCTTCAAGGAATTTCAGCACAGTGCTTTTGCCTGCGCCCGACATGCCTGTTACAATTAGAAAATGCATGAAGAATCGCTCCCCCTTTGCCTTTTGGGCAGATAGGACGCATTCAAAATAGCATCGGCCATCCTGTATTATCCGAACTGCGCGCCGCGCCGCCCATTAATGCATGCCGCTCAAGTTATCTTTGAACGCGTCCTAAGCAATGAGAAATCTACTTGCCAGCCCATAGGGCTGAAATGGCCGGGAGCTTTCCGCCTCAGCCCTTCTCTTGGGGTTTGTAGGGCTTCAACCCCTGCAAGCGCATTTCTCCGGTATGATTTTCACTTCAGGCTCCAACATTACTCCGAAATTCTTCATGACGGCAGTTTGCACATGCTCAATAAGCTTCAGCACGTCTTCGCAGGTAGCGCCGGACTTATTCACCACGAAACCGCAGTGTTTCTCTGAAATTTGGGCGCCTCCCACAGAAAAGCCCCTAAGCCCTGAATCCATAATGAGCTTTCCCGCAAAATACCCCTCCGGGCGCTTGAAAGTGCTGCCTGCGCTGGGCAGCTCCAAAGGCTGCTTTTCGCGGCGCCTGGAGTTGAAGTCGTCCATTTTTCCTTTTATCTCTCTAAAGTCTCCCGGTTTGAGCTTCAATGTGATTTCTGTGAGCACTCCTCCGTTATGCTGGACGGCGCTTTTTCTGTAAGAGAATTCCATGTCTTGCGGCAGGAATATCCTAAGCGTTCCATCCGGCAAAATCACCTTTGCGCAGGCAAACGCATCTTTAAGCTCGCCTCCGTAGGCGCCGGCATTCATGAAGACCCCTCCGCCCAGCGTTCCTGGGATTCCTGAGGCGAATTCGAGGCCGCAAAGCCCCTCTTCGAGGGCCTTTGCGGCTGTCGCCGATAGCAGCGCCCCTGGCTGCGAGACAATTTCGTCTTCATGAACTTCCATCTTTGACATGCCTTTGGAAATCTTAATGACGACGCCCCTGAATCCTTTGTCTGAAAAAAGAAGGTTGCTGCCGTTTCCGATGACTAAATGAGCAACTTCAATCCTTTTGCAAACAGACAGCGCCGCTTCAATTTCTTCTCCGCTCTCGGGCAGCGCCAGCAAATCAGCCGGGCCGCCAATCCTGAAAGTCGTATGGTTCATCATAGGCTCGTTTAGCAGAAGCTGATCCGGCCTAAGAAAATCTAAGAACATCGATTGCTGCAATGGCAAAGAGCACACTCCGATCTTTTTACTTTTTCAGCGTATATATCAAGCGGTTGCTTTCTCTTAAAGGCGTCATCCCGCTAAAGTCGCCTTCGCTCCCAAACTCAGGCAACACTTCGGATTTTTCCGGCAGGGATTGCGAAAGCCGCATCCCCGCTTCAAACAGCGCTTGCGCTTGGCAAGCCCCCGCCTCAAATATACCGATTTCATCAAATGTTCCTTTTTTGGGAACTTGACTACCCATTGAGCGGTGCGATATGCCGGTATCAATCGCACTCGCTGTACAATCAAGCGCCAAAAAAGGCGGTTCCCTATGAAAATCAGTATATCAAAGGGCTTTAGCCCTGAGACATTAGGCGGCGGGTTGTTGACTCGCTTCGTGATGCTGCGTCAATGTTATTATCCACCGAGCTATGGATGCATATACCTTTGGAATGAATATCCTCCGCTCCTGAGGCCCTCAATGAGCCAGCCCCGCGATGCGCCGCTTATTCAGCCGTCATATTCTCCATGACGCGATCATTAAGGATTTGGGCTGCGTTGTAGCCCATTTTTTTCTGACGATGATTTATCGCCGCAGACTCGCAGATTATGGCAAGGTTTCGACCGGGACGAATCGGAATGGCGTGGCAGACTACATTGTTTCCAAGGATGTCCATGAATTCCTCTCTAAGGCCCATTCTATCGTATTTTTTCTTTTTGTCCCATAGTTCGAGCTTTATCACCAAATCGATAGACTGAGTGGCTTTTATGGATTCCACGCCAAACATTTGCCTGACATCAATTATGCCTATGCCTCTAAGCTCTATGAAATACCTGATTATTTCAGGGCAGCTGCCTATAAGCGTCTGATGGGATACGCGCTTGACCTCGACTGCGTCGTCGGCTACAAAGCGGTGGCCCCTCTTTATCAGCTCCAACGCAGTTTCGCTTTTCCCAATGCCGCTTTCGCCCATTATCAAAACGCCTTCGCCGTAGATGTCGACCAGTACGCCGTGCAGCGTAATCCTTGGCGCCAGGTGAACCTTAAGCCACCTAATCACCTCGCCCATGAAATCAGTGGTGCTGTCCGGACTTCCCAAAAGAGGCACGTCGAACTCTTCCGCCAAAGACACCATTTCAGGAAACGGAGCCAGGCTCCTGCACAGCACTATGCAGGCGACTTTATGTGCGAATATTTTTCGGAGAGTCTCACAGCGCAGGCTTTGCTCCATCTTCTGCAGGTATGTGTACTCCACCAGCCCTATAATTTGCAGCCGATCGGCGTCGAAGTATTCATAGAATCCCGCTAGCTGAAGCGCCGGCCTGTTTATTTCGGCATGGGTCATCTGCTTGCCTGAGACGCCCACTTTCTCCGCCAGCATAACAAGGTTGAATTCGCTAATCATTGCGGATAGATCAACTGTATACATTTTTCACCTCTTATTTTCAGCGGCGCTTGGCTAGAGCGCCGCAACAACATTCGCCGCAATCTCGCTGCAAAGCCCAAAATCCCCGCTCAGGCTGCTTGGATTCAAATTGCGCGGCGCCGTATGCATGCCGCATCAGCGCCGGCCAGAAAAACTGCTGAATTTTAGCTCCGACTTTTAGTACTTTGTACCAAACACAATATATCTCATTTTCTGATCGATTTCAATACCCAATCATATCCTGAAGAATTTATATACAGACTCAGCTGCAGCCCTATTCATCCCAGCCACGGCCTGAAGCTCCTCAACGCTTGCTTTTTTGACGTTTTCAATTGATTTGAAATGCTTCATCAGCTCTTTTCTCCGCGCGGGCCCTATTCCCTTTATGTCGTCTAAAATGGAGTGCACGGATTTAGCCTCGCGAAGCTTTCTATGGTATTCGATTGCGAATCTGTGCACCTCGTCCTGTATCCTCGTCACAAGCTTGAATCCTTCAGACGACTGCGGCAACAGTATTTCCTCTTCGTTGAAGAATAGCCCGCGAGTTCTGTGCCTGTCATCCTTTATCATTCCGCACACGGGAATATTGAGCTCCAGCTGGCTTAGGATCCTTTGAGCCGAGTGAACTTGGCCCCTGCCCCCGTCTATGAACAGAATGTCCGGAAGCTTCAAGAACTTTGCATTCAGCGGCTGGCCTCCGTTTGCGGCTTCTTCAGCCTCCGCCAAGTACCTGCTGAATCTCCTGCCGATTACCTCCTCCATGCTGGCATAGTCATCAGGGCCTTGGACGCTTTTTATCTTAAATTTCCTGTAGTCGCTGTTTTTTGGCTTTCCGCCCTCAAACGCGACCATTGAGCCGACAGATTCAAATCCCTGAACATTCGAGATATCGTACGCCTCTATGCGATCAATTGCAATATTGAGCTTCAGCGCCTTCTTTATCTCTGCCAGCGCGCCTTCAGTCTTCATCCTCTCTCTCTTTATATGCTCTCCAAATTGCTCAAGCGTCAATATGGCATTTTTTGCGGCAAGTTCAACCATTTTTTGCTTGTCGCCCCTTTGGGGCACCACTATCGAGACGCTTTTGCCTCTGAGCTTTGAGAGCCATAGAATCAGCGCCTCCTTGTCCTGTACATCAACCTCCAGCACCAGCTCCTTTGGTATGAAAGCCGCCTCGCAGTAGAACTGCTTGACGAATTCAGCCATTATCTCCCGCCTTTCAAGCGACAGCACATTTACAAGCATATAGTGCTCCCGCCCTAGCATTTTTCCCCCTCGCACGAAGAAAACTTGCACAAGAGCTTCGTCGCCAGCCCTGGCAAAGGCTATAATATCCTGATCCTCGCCGTCGGCGCTGTCAATCTTCTGCTTTTCTGAGAGGATCTTAAGCGCCCTTAGTTTGTCTCTTAACTCAGCTGCCTTCTCAAACTCCAACTTTTCCGCCGCCGCGTTCATTTCTCTTTCGATGCGTCCGGCAATGCCCTCATGCTTGCCGCTAAGAAATAAAAGCGCTTCATCAACTATCAGCTTATATTCGGATTCGCTTACAAAGCCTGCGCAGGGAGCTTTGCACTGGCCTATGTCATAGTTCAGGCACGGCCTTCCCTTGCCGATGTCAGCCGGCAGCTTCCTTGAGCACGTCCGCAGCGGCCATATCCTCTTCATCAAATCCATGGACTCCCTCACAAGCGAAGAGCTGGTGAACGGCCCGAAATATTTCGCCTTGTCCTTCTCCACCTTGCGCACCATCAGCGCTCGCGGAAAGGCTTCATTCACCGTCAGCTTGACATAGGGGTAGGATTTGTCATCCTTCAGCATAACATTGTACTTGGGGGTATGCTTCTTTATGAGGTTGCACTCCAATATTAGCGCCTCCACCTCATTGTCGGTCACCACATACTCAAACTCACTGATGTTTGCCGCCATGCTGTGCACCTTCGCGCTGTTCTGCCTTGAAGAGTCCTGAAAGTACTGCCGCACTCTGCTTGAAAGGTTTACAGCCTTGCCGACATAGATTATGCAGCCGTTTTCATCCTTCATGATATACACTCCGGATTTCTTGGGCAGCTTCTTCAATTCCTCCTGTATGTCAAACATAAAGCCTCCGACGAATTTTTCATCAAATACTGATTAGCAGCGTATGCTGCCGTTTTGAAGCTTGACTGTCCACTGGAGCTGAATCTTAAAAGCGTGAATTCAGCGCTTTCAAGGTGCGAGATGCCGATATCAATCGCGCTCGCAGTGCAGGCAAGCTAGGCGGCGGTTTCATATGCGCATCAGTATAGCCTTAAGGGCTATATGAGCCTGCATGCTGATTGCCAATGAAACTGCCCCCGGCGCATTTGTCTGCTAATAAACGCAGCTTTTACGCGCGCTATCTCCGCCTTTTGATTGCGCGTCAATATAATTGCATGTTAATGCCAGTCAATGTCAATTGATGCAATATAGCGGGCTTCAAGCTCCCTGAATCCGCATCAAAATCTGAATTATTGGCATATTTGGCCAATATTCGATTGATTTTTGCAGATTAGGCAAAATACCCCTAATGTTTTCTTAAAGGTGTTGACATTCGCGTTTCCAGTAGTATAATTACAATAGCCTGTTTCATTGTGAAGAATATTTATCTTTGAGCATCGGCAGGATAAGGATGAGCCTGGAAATCCCCGCTAAAATGCGTATGCCGAAGGTCGGCGATGCAGCTTTTAATTTTTCCGCGTTTTCTGCTTATCATTATACAGCAAAAAAGCCCTGGGCAATATACCTTTTTAAAGTTAAACGCTCTTATGCCCTGCGGTATAAACACCGGAAAAAAGCAAATTATAAAAATGCCTAGAAACATAAAGAAATCCGTTTTCCGCTGCAGCTGAATGCAGCTTTGCGTTTTTATTTTCATCTTGCAGGCAGGCATGACGCCAAAAGCGCCAGCTAAGGGCGCCTCTCAGAAGCGCCAGCCCATCCAGCTTGGGGGAATTCGTATGATTGCAATTGCTTATCTCATTCTTATGACTTTTACCGGATACATCATGATTTCAAAGTTCGTTCCTGACGCGCTGGAGCCTCAAAGGTACATGTTCTCCAAGGACAAGCTATACAGCGACTTTTTCCCAAGGATATTCTTCGTTTTCCCCGCTTCATTCACAGTGGGATTCATATTCTGCGGATGGTTCGCCTACATTATCGCTTATCAGGCAAGAAGCTCAGGCAGAGCCATGTTCATCAGCGCGGCTTTGTCTTTTATCGTTCTTTTGGCTCTTTGCCTGGGGCGCTTGATACTAAAGAGAAAAGACTACAATGAACGCGGGTTTGGAGGATATTTCAAAGAGCTTGCCGATTTCGCCAAGAATCACGCATGGACGACTGCTTTCCTGCTCATTGTCTTCGCCTACATCTACTGGCTTTTGACCTACACTTTCTTCTATGAAGACGGGAAGCTCAACATGGGGTATTCTATTTTCAGCGATTTCTCCGTTCACACTGCGCTCATCAGATCCTTTTCCGCCGGAAGCAACTTTCCGACGCAGTTTCCTCATTTCCCAGACGGAACCATCAGGTATCACTTCATGTTCCAGTTTGTCGCAGGAATGCTTGAATACATGGGTTTGCGGATGGACTTGGCTTTCAATCTGATAAGCATCCTAGCCCTTTTCGGCTGCTCCCTGCTCCTTTACAGCCTTGCCTGCCTAATAACAGGCGCAAGGGGCGCAGGCATGCTGAGCGTGATGTTCTTCTTCTTAAGAAGCTCGTTTTCCGGAGTCATCTACCTGTTCGAGAACGCCCCTTACAAAAGCTTATCGAGCTTTGCAGACGCCACAATCAAAAACCGAGACTTCATCGGGCACACCCCCAACGAGAATTGGGGGCTTTGGAATATGAACGTCTACGCAAACCAGAGGCATTTCGCCCTCGGCATCAGCCTGCTCATATTCGTTATGACGCTGATGCTCCCGCATTTGCAGAAAATGCTTGGAATTTTGCTTTTGAAGATGGAGAAGCCCGAGTCCACCCCAGAAAATGCGGACGAGAAGCCTGCCCGACCAGGACTGAAAGGCCGCGCGCTCGCCGCGGCAAAACGCCTTGTCTCTGACGATCCGCGAAGTCTGGCGAGCAAGCTGCGCGAATTCGCCTTCACCAGGGACGCGTGGGAATGTGAAGACTTCAACAGGGCCTTGTTCATAGCCATTCTAGTGGGAGCAACATCCTTCTATCACGGCTCTGCCGTCATAGCTCTGCTCTCCATGCTAGCCGCGATCGGCTTTTTTTCCAAGCATCGGCTGGAATTCCTGCTTATCGCCGCCGTCGCGTTTTTCTTGTCTTCCTACCAGGCGCAGTTCTTCGCCCCCGGCGTGGAAATCGCTTCTCTGAGGTTCCAGTTCGGATTCATAGCGCAAGACAAGTCTCTTATGGGCGTGTTCAGCTATATGCTGGAACTTACCGGCTTATGCCTATTTGTAGCCGCAGCGGCCTTTTTGGCTGGATTGAGAAGCCGGTTCGCATATTTCATCGCCTTCTCAGCGCCCTTGATCCTTACATTCACAATATCGCTTACGCCAGATATAACGGTGAATCACAAGTACCTGATGATCTCACTCGCTTTTTTGAATATCTTCGCGGCTTACGGAATTCACATGCTATTTACGCAAAGCTTGAAGCCTGCGGCTGTGAATGTCTTATGCAAGGCGGCGGCATGCGTACTTTCTCTTTTTCTCGTCCTGACCGGAATACTTGATACATTTACGATTATAAACCAGGACGGGCCTGGCAGAAGCGCGCTCGTAGACGCGGACAACGACTATCAGAAATGGATAAGGGAAAATACAAATCCCGACGATGTGTTCCTGTGCTACTGGCAGTCCTTGGGCAACGTCTTCTTTGCGGGACGCCCGGAGTTCTTCGGATGGCCCTACTATGCCTGGTCCGGAGGATATGACACCTACACCAGGGAAGCTGTCTTTAAAGAGATCGTAGAAACGGCTGATCCTGATAGATTCCTGCAGCTGGTAAACGATAATAAAATCTCATATATAGAAATAGACCCTGAATTTCTCAACAACGGGAATTTTCAGGCGAATCCCGAGATAATAGAGTCCTATTGCACGCTGGCCTACGAAGACGCTGAAAAGCAGCTGAAAGTTTACAAAACATGGTACGCGCCGCCGATTAAAAGCTGACCCTTAAAAACGCCGGCGCTTGACGGCAAGCCGCGCATGGAGAGCGTCAGCCCCATGCTGCTTCCGCCGGGCTTTGCGGCGTTAGCTGGGCTATCCTCGTTAAGCCCTTGCACTTGAAGTTGCGGATACGCAACTTCAATCGGCAAAGCCGCTTTCAAACGGCATAGCCGCTTTCAAACGGCATAGCCGCTTTCCCAAATATACTTAAGCGAAAGGCAGTGAATCAGATGAAGATCGGCATAATCGGATGCGGCGCAACAGGCTTGTCCGCAGGATACACTCTTTCCCAAAAAGGCCATGAAACAGTCCTGTACGACACATCGGAAAGCGAGCTTGGAGGCATCGCGGGCGCTGTGCCTATAGGACGCACATATATTGATAAATTCTACCGTCACATATTCACAAGCGACGCTGAGATCCTATCTCTGATCCAAGAGGCGGGATTGAACAGCGAAATGATGTGGATTGAACCGAAAAACGGCATGTATATCGACGGGAAGCTTTACCCCTTTACAAATCCCATCGACCTCATCATGTTTCCGGCCGTGGGATTCATAAGCCGCATAAGGATGGGGCTTGCCGTTTTGAGCGCAAAGTACGTAACAGACTACAAAGCCATGGAAGGCATAACCGCAAAGGAATGGCTTGTAAAAAAGGCCGGCAAGCAATCTTATGACAAAATCTGGAGCACGCTTTTGCATTCTAAGTTCGACAAGGATTCAGACAAGGTCTCCGGCGTTTGGATCTGGAACAAATTCAAGCTTCGCGGATCCACGCGGCAAAACCTCAACAAGGAGTCGCTGGGATACCTAAGAGGTGGATTTTTTCAGCTTTACAAAAAGCTGGCGGAAATTATAAAGGGTAACGGCGGCAGATTCGTGTTTGAAAGCGTTGCGCGGATCTCACCGGAAGCTGATGGCAAAATAGGAATTGAAACAGCTCGAGGCTATGAAGTCTACGATAAGGTTCTCTTCACAGCGGCGGCTGATCTCCTGGTTCAGCTTTGCAACTTTCCAAATGAATACCTCGAAAAGGTTTCAAAGATAAAGCATAAATCCAACATCTGCATGACCCTTGTCGCGGACAGGCAGATCTCAGACTTCTACTGGGTCACAATCGCAGAGCGGGACTCGCCGTTCGTGCTTTACATCGAGCATACGAACCTTGTCAAGGATGAAGCCTACGACGGAAAGCACATCATATACCTCTCCAGGTACATCGACTCGTCTGATCCTTTTTTCAGCGCGTCCGACGAGGAAATAAAGAGAGTTTTCCTGAGCTACCTTCCAAAGCTTTTCCCTGGCTTCTCGCCAAAGGACGCCTCCAGCTGGCATATCTTCAGATCAGTGCACTCTCAGCCCGTAGTCGGCCTAAGGTATTCCGACGACGTCCTGCCGCAGGAAACGCCGATTGCGAACTTGCACCTGGCAAGCATGGCTCAAATCTATCCGGAAGACCGAGGTCAAAACTATGCTGTGGCCAAGGGGATCTCCGCGGCTAAAAAAATGATTGGAGAATGACGCATGAAAGGCATAAAACTGCAATACATCCCAATTGCGCTTATTGTCACTGCCGCCTTGCTTAGGGCTGACATTTTGAATTATATCGTTTGGTGGGCGGTTCTGCTCGGCCTCGGCGTCATATTCTTCCCCGTCACCAGCCTCATATTCGATAAATTTCAGTCTAAGGGCTTCATATTCTCCAAAGTCATAGGGCTTGCCATCGCAGGTTACCTGACATGGCTGCTCGCGTCCCTCCGCATTCTTCCGTTTAAGTGGTGGGCGGCATATCTGGTAATTGCCGTTTGCATTTTGGGAAATATACTGCTTGATCGAAAGCGTGGCTCCTACAAAAAGGCTTTGGAAAGCAAAGATTTCTTAAACAGGATAATAAAGGAGGAAGCCCTCCTGATGATCCTGCTGGCCTACTGGTCTTACCTCAGGGGCATCAGGCCTGAAATCTTGGGCTTGGAGAAGTTCATGGACTTCGGCTTCGTAAACTCCATCTTGAGAAGCGATTACTTCCCCGCCCCGGATATGTGGTATGCAGGGGAAGCAATAAACTACTACTATTTAGGCCAGTACTTCGCCGCTTACCTGACAAGGATTTCCTTCCTGAACTCAGCTGTGACATACAACCTGATGATGGCGACGCTGTTCGCCGTAGTATTCATGCAGGCTTACTCCATCGGCCAGTTTCTCTTTGAGATATATGAGCAAAACGCGCCTCAGTCAACCGCCAAGGCAAAAAAATACGCCAAGCAGATAGCGGGGCTGCTCTGCGGAGCGCTTGTTTGCCTGAGCGGCAGCCTCCATACCGTAATATACGCCTGGTTTGTGCGCTCAGGCACCACAGGCTCGTCATACTGGTTTCCCGACGCTACGCGGTATATAGGCGAAAATCCGAAAGTTCCGGACGACGGGACGATACATGAGTTCCCTCTGTATTCTTTCGTCGTTTCCGACCTCCACGCTCATGTGCTCAACATGCTGTTCGTACTTACCGCAGTCAGCGCCGCGCTGGCTGTAGGAATGGCCATAATGGATATCCGCAAGCGCGCGCGCGACGACTCGTCAGGCTCACCGCCTGTATTCGGATTTCTCAAGGAATTCGCCCCCCAGCAAGGTTTTTTCCTGATAATATTCCTGATAGGCCTGTTTCCAGCGACGAATTTCTGGGATTTTCCCATATACCTAGTTGTAGTCGGAGCCATTTATCTATACTCCAACTTGAAAGCATACAAGTTCAGCTTGAAGTCATTCATCATGACCATCGCGCAACTTATTGCAACCGGCGCCGCATCCTATCTGGTGGTGCTTCCATTCCAGCTTGGCTTCGACGCTATATCCACTAAAATACAGCTTGTAAAAAAAGGGTCTCTATTCTACCAGCTAGTTGTGCTCTATGGGTATCAGACTGTGTTTTTCATCCTGCTTCTGCTGGAAGCTTGCTATCTTTACTATCATCCGCCCGCCCAATGGGCCTCGTACAAGTCAAAGAAACAGGGAAAGGGCGCAAAAACGGCGGTGAATCTTCCGCTTAAAGAGCTTTATATCCCTACAGAGGAGATTCATACCAAAGTAGGCCTGTTCGCATTCCTTGAAAAGGTAAATCCCGCGGACGCCTTCGCATGCATATTATTCATTTGCGCGCTCGGACTGGTAGCCATTCCCGAAGTCATCTACGTCGTCGACATCTATCCGAACAATCCGAGAGCCAATACCATGTTCAAGCTTTGCTACCAGGCCTTCATCATGTTCGCCCTGGGGGTGGGCTATACGTTTCCAAGGCTGTACTTGGCCAACGAATGGAAAACCACCCGCCAGACCATCGGACTGATTTTGTCTTCAGTTCTTTTGTTCTGCGCATTCATATATCCGTTCTACGCCATACCGGGCTGGTACGGCAGCCAGCACTTCTCCAGGTACACAGGCTTAAATGGAACCAAATACATGGAGACCCATACTGAGAAGGTCAGCTTGGCTGATATGCGGGATGAGGACGTAAGCCAAGAGATGCGCGACGCCGCGGAAGATGTGGCTTCTATGCAAGACGACGTCTTTATAATAGACTACCTTAACAAAGTCGAAAAAGGCCAGCCCAATATATGCGAAGCCAACGGCGTCAGCTACAGATCCTTCGGCCGCATATCCTCAGCCACAGGCCTGCCCGACATCTTCAATTGGTATACCCACCAGGAGCTTTGGAGAAATTCCAACCACGACGCTTTCAGCCAGAGGGTCATAGACATTAAAGACATCTATACCGGAGGCGACAGAGAGCGAACCATAGAGCTGCTGAAAAAATATTCCATCAAATACATCGTCTTGGGAAAGCTTGAAAGGGCCAAGTTCACCGAGGCCATAAAGCAGGATCTGCTTCTTAGCCTAGGAAAAGCCGTTGTTGAGCGTAACGGCACCTATCTTATTGAAGTAGACTTCTAAAAGTCAACAAACCCCGCCTAACATCTTAGGATATTGTAGGCGGAGGCTTGCGTTGTGCAAGCTCTTATCGGCTAGCCCAAGCCTTAATTGACTGCGCTGTCCAAGAATGCATAGGCCAGGGCGGCCGAGCAAGGCCGCACACATTAGGGGATGGAAACCCCGCCCAGCAGGGTACAGCCATACCGCTGGCAGCGAGCCGCAGCCTTGTTCCGGCAGCGGGAGCATTTTAAGCATCGGTAGCTGGGCGCTGGGCCTGAAAGCAGCCGAGTCCCGAAATTATCTGCGGCGGAGCTGCGTCGACGGCGGCGCCAAGCCGGAAGGCGATATGCGGCCAGTGCACTTTGGCGGGCGAGCGGCGGCGACTCGGGAGGCCCAACCGTCCTTCCATATTTGGAATCAACGCCCTCAACGCTATAAGCGGAGAAAGACAAACGGCGGTCTGGGAGTCGGGTGCCGCCGCGCCGCCGCTGATGCCGGTGGAGGAAAGGACGTCGCGCAAACAGCCCCTGGCCAAGGGACGCATCCGCCATGACAGGGATAGGCGGCCGTATGGGCGCAAAACAGGACGGGACGGGCAAAGCCGAAACATACAGGCGGGGCCAGCCTGGACGGGAACCTGGAAAGCCTGGCGGAGCGCCTCAAAAACAAAAGCTACGGGCCGCAGCCCTCGCCGCGCGCCTGCATTCCGAAGGCAAATGGGAAGTCAAGGCCTGGGGACGGACGGCTGCAGGGGCAAGCTGGCGCTGCCTTGCGATGGGCGCCCATCCCAAAACACCTGATTTCAGTCGTTTTTGGTTGATTTTCGAAAATAGTGAACATATTGATCATATTTCGCACTCTCAAAATTGAGAGTGCTTGTTTTATTGTAAAGTTACAATTGAATTTATAAGATCTCAGTTTAATTCCAATAGATGTATTCATAGAATAATTATAGCTATTCCGACGGTTTGCAAAGTGACTGTCATTTTGAATAATTTTGTCGTTAATGTTGCTATATTTATCTATATAATTTATTAAAACATATACATCATCTAAGAATCATACAAATTTATTGATAAGTTTT
>JAISZB010000070.1 GCA_031269465.1 Clostridiales bacterium
GCAGAAAAGGATGCAAGAACCGCATGCTGAACGTCCATCATATAGAAAGCCGCAAAGTAGGAGGCGATGCTCCGAACAACCCAGCCGCATTATGCGAGGATTGCCACAGCGGCTGCCGATGCGCCGCTTTCATGGGCGCCATGCTGGCAAATTGAAACTAAATCTCAAGAGAGGGCAATCTTTCAGAGACGCCGCATTTATGGGGATTATGCGTTGGGCTTTCTACAACAGGCTAAAGGAAGAATACGCGGATGCGGGTACGGCATACGGCTATACCGCTAAAAACACAAGAATCAGAAATGGATTGGAAAAAGATCACGCTGTAGATGCCAGATGCACCGGCGGAAATCCGAAGTCCATTCCATTGGACGCAATCTATACTGCTTTTCATAGAAAATTGCTTTTTTGGAGCTTGATTATATAGGCTTCAATGGATAATCAAGCTCCAAAAAAGGAAACATTTGATGAAAAGCGGTATATATGCAGAAGGCAGCGGGAAAACGCAATCGCCAGATCCATAAGGCTGCTTTCAACAAGGGCGGAAAGAGGAAATTGAATCAATCGCCAAAGTATGCATTTGGCTTTCAGCTGTTCGGTAGAGTGCAGATGCCGGACGGACGAAAGGGCTTCATCTTCGGAAGGCGATCGAGAGGAAGCTTTGATGTCCGCACGCTGGACGGAGCAAAGCTGTCTGCGGGAATCAGCTGTAAGAAGCTCAACCTCTTGTCCAGGAGAACTGCTATCCTAACTGAAAAGGAGGACATGCGGCTTCCTCCCCATGCCTAAAGGCAGGGGTATCCGCCGCATAACAACTGTGGATGAGGGAATTACATATGGCGGCAAATACACTCAATAAACGCCCAAGAAGCAGCTCCGCGCCAAAGGCGCGAAAGCGCAGCAAGTCATATTTGAGGTGGAGGATGAAGAGAATGGCGAGGGTTGCTGTCATCACGCTCGTTCTTATCGGAATCATCGGCTTCTTCCTATGGCTAATTCTCCACAAGAATGCCTACATGGTCTATGTAGACGAAAAAGAGGTCGGCGCTGTGCGCATGGCCAAGATAATAACTGAAGAATACTTGTCGTCCTCAGCTTCAGAGAGGCTTAAGGAACAAAACGGCATTGATGTAATCATAAACGAGCGCCTATCAATAAAGCCCGCCAGAGTCTCAGGCAGCAAGCTTCTTTCTATGGACAAGCTGGCAAGCGCGATAGACTCAGAGGTCTCTATAAGAGTACGAGCGTCAGCCTTGAAAGTCAACGGAACTGTTTTGGCTGTCATGAAAAGCGCTGTGGAGATAGAGATGGTCAAGGACAAAGTCATCAAGCTTTATTCCGATAATATGCCAAACCTTGTTTCCGCCTCTTTTGTTGAAGATGTGCAGTCTGAGGATATTTTCGTAAGCAAGTCTGAAATCATGACAATTGACGCAGTTTTTGAAATTTTGTCCGCAGCGAAGAAAACAGAGGATGTATATACAGTTCAACCCGCTGATTCATTAAGCATCATAGCTGAACGCTGCCAAATGAGCCTGGATGATCTTCTTTCTAAAAATCCTGACATTTCAATTTCCAGCCCGCTCAGCATCGGGCAAGTCTTAACCATTGAAAAGCGCACTCTTCCAGTTTCCATACGCACAGTGGAAGAGACGAAAAGAGTCGAGACGGCGCCCGCCCCTCTGGAAGTGATAAAGAATCCCAGCATGGATTCTTCATATCAGAATCTCATCCAGGAGGGAGTTGACGGAAAGCAGGAAGTCACAGTGCATACGACGAAAATCAACGGCTTTTTTGAGAGTTCAACTACAGTTTCAACTGCGGAGATTGAAAAGCCCATCCCCCGCATCGAAGAAATCGGCTCAGCCGAATAGGCATAACCGCATAAAATCAGAATCTTTATTCCTGCGCGATTCATATATGCTGGTTTGCCATTTGACTGCGAACCCGTATAATTTCAGGAGGCTGATTGCGCATCGCGCGTTCCTTCACTTCAGCATTCAGGTCGAGATGCAAAGCCTTGATTTTTGCATCCGATAAAGATATACTTCGTAGGACGCCTTTAAAGATATGCTGACGCGCACTAAAACGCGCTGATTTTTGGCTGGGCATTCTCCTTCCCGCTATGCCTATGACAGTCAAATGCACCTGTTCTTGAGCTTGATTATCCACTGAAAACTGCTCAAATAGGAGCTTTCGTCTGTAGCATATACCGCTTTTCATCAAATGTTCCTTTTTTGGAGCTTGACTGTCCATTGAAAGGTGCGATTGATATCGGCATTTTGCACTCGCTGTATAATTAAGCTCCAAAAAAGCTAATTTTATATGAAAAGCAGTATATATAGCCCGGACAGAATCGAATTCCCATGCGCTCCAGCATAAAAAGAACAACTACAAGGAGATAATCTTATGGCTGAAGAAAACAATATCAACGCATCGTCACCGCAGGAAAAGCTGATGGAAAAGCTTCTAAAGGCCAGATCGATAGTGCTTTTCGGGGAAATAACGCAAGAGCTCGCCCAAAGGACGGCATCAGAGCTCCTGTTGCTGCAGGAGATGGGAAATGATCCGATTAAGATCTACATCAACAGCCAAGGAGGTCATGTAGAGTCGGGAGACACCATACATGACATGATCAAGTTCGTCAAGCCTCAAGTCAAAATCATCGGCACCGGCTGGGTCGCCAGCGCGGGCATCACCATTTATCTGGCCGCTGATAAGGAAAACAGGTACTCCCTCCCCAACACCCGCTACATGATCCACCAGCCTCTGGGAGGAGCCCATGGGCAAGCCTCCGACATCAAAATCGAGGCGGACGAAATAATTAAAATGCGCGGTAGAATCAACAGGCTGATATCCGACGCCACTGGGCAGCCCATTGAAAGAGTGGACAAGGATACCCTGCGCAACCACTGGATGGATGCCAAGCAAGCCGTAGAATACGGCATCGCGGGCAAAATCATTCACAACTACGAGGAGATTTAGAATCAATGGTCTATCTGGACTTTGCGGCGTCATGCCCGCCCGATCCCGATGCGCTTCGAGCTTTCTCAGAGGTCTCCCGCAATTTTCCCGGAAACCCCAATTCCGCCCATGCATTGGGTCGAGCAGCGAAAGCCGCCATAGACTCATCGATTTCTGAGATAGCCGGGCTTCTCAAGATTCTTCCCGAAGAAATCATTTTGACGTCCGGCGCCACAGAGTCCAACAATCTGGCGGTCAAAGGCGTTGCAAGACGATACAGAGCCCATGGAAAGCACCTGATATCCTCCAGGCTGGAGCACGCTTCAATGCTTGAACCCCTTAAAGAGCTTCAAGAGGAAGGCTTTGAAGCAGACCTTTGCGATGTGCTCGCAAACGGGCTTGTAGATCTCGGGCATTTGAGAAGGTTATTGAGGAAAGACACCATATTGGCGGCATTCTCATTGGTGGATGGATCACTGGGCGCGCTTCAGCATTTAGACGAGATAGCGGAGTTGCTTGAAGATTATCCCCGATGCCGTTTTCTTTGCGACATTACGCAGGCGGTCGGAAAAATACCTGTTGATCTCTCGCGAATTGATCTTGCAAGCATGTCATCCCACAAATTCGGGGGAATGCATGGAAGCGGCATTCTCATAAGAAAGATCGGCGTCGACATGAAACCGCAAATATCAGGCGGCATCAGCACAACCCCCTACAGAAGCGGCACGCCTTGCGCGGCTCTGGCGGCCTCAACCGCAGTCGCCCTTAAAAATGCGCTCGCCTCAGTGGATGTAGGGAAGGCATCCAAGCTAAATGAAAGAATTCGCGAAGGACTCTCCAATTATAAAGGCTTTACGGCAAACAGCAGCCTTGAGTCCATACCGCATATTTTAAACTTCAGCATCGCAGGCGTTTCAGCGGAGGAATTGGCGGCTGAATTAGACATGCGGGGCGTCTGCGTTTCAGCCAGGCCTGCCTGCTGCCCTCCAGGAGGCATGGATCGGGCTGTCTATGCCGCAACCAAGGACAAAAAGAGAAGCCTGTCATCTATAAGGCTGAGCATGTCCCATTCAACGGCCGAGGAGGATGTTGAAGCATTTTTGAAGGCCTTCGGAGAATGCATGAAAACTATAAGAGGGTAATGTCGGCGGCATTTGAGGCGAGAGTCTCCAGCGCCAAATCTGATGAAAATTCCTGGAAGCGGCTTTATAATGGAAAAGCATGAAGCTGTGCAAAACAGCATAATAAAGAAGTTTCGAAAGCGGATATGGCGCAAATTCATATGCAGCCTGCAAGACTACGAGCTAGTGCAGGAAGGCGATAAAATCGCCGTCTGCATGTCAGGCGGAAAGGATTCCATGCTTATGGCCAAATGCCTGCAGGAACTCCAACTGCATAGCCATGTCCGCTTCTGTCTTGAGTATCTGGTCATGGATCCAGGTTACAGCAAACGAAACCGGCAGCTCATTGAGGAAAACTGCGAGCTTTTGAAGATTCCTATTACTGTCTTTGAGACCGATATCTACAACAGCGTCTCAAACGTCAAAAACGGATCCTGCTACCTGTGCGCAAGAATGCGCCGGGGGCATCTATATAAAAAGGCTCAGGAGCTGGGCTGCAATAAGATTGCTCTGGGACACCACTATGACGATGTCATAGAGACCATACTGCTGAGCATGTTCTATGGCGCAGAGATAAAGACTATGATGCCAAAGCTTAAAAGCACCAGCCATCCTGGAATGGAGCTTATAAGGCCCTTGTACCTTGTAAGGGAGGAATCCATAATCGCATGGAGGAACTTCCACGAACTCAGCTTCATTCACTGCGCCTGCAGGCTGACTGAAAACTGCTCAATAGACGGCGGAGGCTTGAAGCGCCCGGAAATAAAGCAAATTATCAAGGATCTTGGCAAGCTGAGCCCGCTGATTGAGAAAAACATCTTCAAGAGCGTAGAAAACGTACATCTGGATGCAATAATAGGCTACAGGAAAAACAGCGTCAAGCACACCTTTCTTGAAAGCTACGATGAAGAAACTTGATATTCTGGCGCGTGAAAACTCCATTTTCAGCTTGATTATACAGATTTGCAGTCTTGATGCGCATCGGCGCGGCAAAATCAAAACCCTCCTCCCTTCTGGCAGGAGGGTTTTGATTTTCAGACTGCGTATCTTTCTATGATAGGCGCGTATCTGTTCATGAACTGATATCCATTTACAGAATCTTGGTTAATCGACCAGGTCATAAGCCCCCTTATGGGATTTCCTTCGGCCGCAAGCGCCCTCATAGCCCACTCTACATCCGAAGCGTTTTGAACGTATCCGTTTAAGGCCGCTGTCGTCGAAGCAGGAAGCCCTATTAGGAACTTGTTAGAAGGGATGTAAAGATAATCGCTGGTTCCGGTCACGATGGCATGCGTCAGTGCGTAGAGGAATTCTTTTTTATGGGAATTGTCATTCTGCGATAGATACATATTAAGTGAAGCATCCCAAATTCCGTCCGCGCCTTGGTTGTAAAACTGCGAGAGAATCAGATCGTAATACCCTTCCAGATTTTGAATAATCGGCTTGTAGGGTGCATTGGCGCCTCTTAGCAAGTTGAACTCGGGCGCCAGCGTTATTACGAAAGGCTGGCCAATAGACCTATAATAATCCTTAAGCTCCCTTAAAACCTCAGGAATAACCGTCTGGTTGGCGCCTGCCGTGACTGAAGCGCCTTCCAGATCCAAATCAACCCCCATGAATCCGTATTTGTCAATAGTCGCCATCAGTTCGTCTCTGAAGCGGGCTTTGTTGCTTTGAGTAATATATACATCATCGTTTGCGCCTCCAATTGAGACTATTACAGTCTTTCCTGCGGCCTTTAAAGCCTTGACCCCGTTAATGACGTCATTTTGGTCTATTGGCCGGAATATGGGTATCCCTGTGCCATCAGGCTCCAAAAAAGCTACGCAGATCAAATTGTACTGGCTGGGCACATTCGCCAGAGGCACTCTGGGCGACCAGCCGAACCAGAAACCGCAGAGAATTTTCTCGGGCAGGCAATACGTCTGGCTGTAGCACGGGGGCGTCTGGGCCGATGTAGCTGCGGGCGTCTGCCCGGCTTGGCTCTGCATCATTTTTTTATACAGCATGACAAGCGGAATGTATGACGCTGGATTCACTCAAATCACTTCCTTTCGTAAATAGTCTTCGTATGCATACTCACTTCAATTTATATAGTATGATGGAAAACAAAAGCTTGTTCCTCTCAAAGAAGAAAACATGAATCAAAGCATGGCGATTTGCATTCGAATGAAACTATGCGGGTTTGCAGCCGAAAGTACTTATTGAAAGAGCTTGGCTGTCCAATTTCAAGGCGCGATTGATATCGGCATTTCGCGCTAATTGTACAGTCAAGCTCCAAATAGGCTATTTAGTATGGGAGCGCCCGCAGGGACTCATAAAGCCATCCATTAAGCGCTGATATGCAGTAAATTCAAACGTGACTTAAATATTCCGCTGACGAGTTCGGATGCTATATTCGGTTAACTTCATCCTTGGGAGTGAAGCGCAGAGTCATAAGGGTTCATATGCAGATTTTCAACCAAATGCACCTATTTGCGAGCTTCATTTGCAAATCAAGCCAATCATTATAGATACAAAACTGTTAGAAGTGTGCTATAATCTTTCTGGATTGTTTGTAATTCTATGCAAAAAGTCATCAGATGGAGGCAATATATGGAAGATTTTGTCTACTCAAAAACCGAGCTATTTTGCGGCAATGAACAGCGCGCATATGCGGATGAGGCCAGCGTATGCAAGTTCCCGCTTGGCGGAATAGGCACGGGGAACATCTCCATAGGTTCTCGAGGGCAGCTGTGCGATTGGGAGATATTCAATTCTCCTGGAAAGGGAAATTACTTGCCCTACACTTTTTTCGCGGTTCACACTGCGGCGGATTGCGGCAAGCCTATTGCCAGAGTTCTGGAATCTCAGCTGAAAAAGCCGCACGAGCGATCGCACGGATATTTCTCCGGGGAGGCGGCCGGGCTTCCGCGTCTTGCCCATGCGGCTCTTGAGGGGCTTTACCCTTTCGCCAAGGTGAAATTCAAAGACCAAACCCTTCCCCTTGATATTGAAATGGAGGCTTTTACTCCATTTATACCTCTTAATGCCGACGACTCCGGAATCCCCGGCGCTGTCATACGCTTTAAGGCGAGAAACATTTCAACCGAGGCAAAGGAGGTTTCCATTGCCGGATCCCTGGCTAACGGAGTCGGCTTTGACGGCTTTGAACCTTTCGGGGACATGCGGACGAAAAGCTGGTGCAAAAATGAATACAAAGAATCTGGCGGCGTAAAGGGCCTTTTCTATACTGCGCCTGATCTCGATGAAAGCGACTTGTCATACGGCTCAATGGCTCTGGCGACTTCGGATGAGAACATCAGCGTCAAGCCGACGTGGAAGCACAGCGGCTGGTGGGATGGGATTCACGGATTCTGGGATGACTTCTCATCCGATGGCAGGCTTGAAGTCGACGCTAGCGATTGCCGCAAGTCAAACGGCCTCAGGGTCGGCTCCCTGGCAATACACAAATACATAGAGCCCGGAGAAGAGAAGAGCTTTACATTCTTTCTCTGCTGGCATTTTCCCAACAGGCCGAACTCATGGCACCCGCCGAAAAACCCAGAGCTAAAAAAGCCCGCGATTGCGAGAAACTACTATGCCTCCCTTTTCACGGACTCCTGGGATGCAGCGCTAAAGCTCTATGAAAGGCTTGATGAGCTTGAAGGCCTCTCCAGAAGCTTCTGCAACGCGATTTTCAGCTCAACGCTTCCCGGCTATGCAATAGAAGCCGCCGCCAGCAATATTGCGGTTATACGAAGTACGACGTGCTTCAGGCTGCATGATGGGACATTTCTGGCGTGGGAAGGTTGCTTTGACAAGAGCGGAAGCTGCGAGGGCAATTGCTCTCATGTCTGGAATTACGCCCAAACTCTGGCATTCCTCTTCCCGGAACTGGAACATTCTATGAGAAAAACCGAATTTCTTCTTGAAACCGGCGAGGACGGCATGATGGCTTTCCGCACATATCAGGTTTTCGGAGGGCCAAAGTGGGATATGCTTCCTGCAGCCGACGGGCAATTGGGAACGATAATACGCCTGTACAGGGATTGGAAATTCTCGGGAGACTCCGATCTCCTTATCCTGCTGTGGCCGAAAGCAAAGAAAGCTCTTGAGTTTGCATTTTCCTTCTGGGATCTGGACAAAGACTTCGTTCTTGACAGCAAGCAGCACAACACTTACGATATCGAATTTTATGGACCCAACTCTTTGACAAACTCCATATTTTTCGCCGCTCTTAAAGCCGGCGCTGAAATGGCGCGCTTCCTGGGCGATGACGAATCTGCCGACATGTATCTGGATGCCTTTTCCAAAGGCTCCGCAAAGCTCGACGAGCTGCTTTGGAACGGCGAATACTACATTCAAGCTTTGGATGATCCAAACGAGCGCAAATATCAATACGGGGAAGGCTGCCTTTCAGATCAGCTACTAGGGCAAGAATTGGCTCATGTCTCTTCTTTGGGATATATATTGCCTGAAGGGCATGTTAAAAAGGCTATTCGCTCAGTTTTTTCCCACAACTTCCGCACGAGCTTCGCCGCGCATGAAAACGTCCAGAGAACATACGCGCTAAACGATGAAAAAGGCCTGCTTCTCTGCTCCTGGCCTCGTGGAGGCCGTCCCAGCCTGCCATTTGTATACTGCGACGAAGTATGGACGGGCATAGAATATCAGGTCGCCGCCCATCTGATATTTGAAGGATTCTTAGAAGAGGGGCTCACAGTAGCAAAGGCTGCAAGGGAGCGCTTTGACGGCTTCTCAAGAAATCCTTGGAACGAGATTGAATGCGGCAACCATTATGCGAGATCCCTGTCCAGCTGGTCTCTGATTATCGCTCTTTCCGGATATGAATTCGATCTTCCCGGCAAAAGGATTTCCTTTTCACCTAAAATAAACTCAGATGACTTTTCATGCTTCTTTTCCACTGGAAAAGCATGGGGCGTTTATCGCAGAAGCCTATGCAGGCAAACAGGCGTTTCGAAAGAGTCCATAGAAACGCTTTACGGCTCCATGGGCGAGACGACGCTTGCCCCAAGCGCGTCAAAGCTATGAAGGCTATTGTACTTGCCCGGGAAGAATAGGGGAGGGGATTGGCGGCAGACTGGATATGCACGCTCCATCAGGCGGCTGTGATGATGAAGAATGCCGGAATAAGCTGTTCAAGCAGATGCAGGCGCAAAGCGCCGGGGCAGCCCGTTTAGCGTGGATAAGACTCCCGCGCGAAAGAAAAAGGGCTGGCGCAAGCCAGCCCCATCTGAAATCTGCGTGCCAGACGGCTTATGCAAGGCAGCCCGGAGGTTAGCTGCCTCACCTGCCTAGCAATTGCAATCGCCTTTTCCAAGCGCAATCCTAATAGTCTTTACTTCAAATGGCTTGAATGGCATTTTCATCTCTCCATGGATTATCTCTGCCTCTTCCAGGTTATTCTCCAGCATATCGCAAAAGAACGCCTTTTTTACAGGCAAAATGGTTTCAAGGGTTTCCAACTGATTCATAAAATCTAATCAAATATGCTCATATATATGTAAAAAGATTAGAATTATATATTGACGCTTCATGGATTAATAAATAGAAGTATGAAGAATTTAGTGCCGATAGGCAGAGCAGCCAAGATGCTTGGAGTATCCGAAGTCACGCTGCGCAGACGGGACAGCGAAGGAAAATTACCGTCCATTAAGACGGAGGGAAGACATAGACGCTACGATTCAGCAAAGCTGAAACCTGAAGCCGTTCACAAGTTTGATTTTGCGGATGACCGTAAAGCAATTGCATGCGCGAGAGTATCAAGTCATGGCCAAAAGCCTGATTTAGAATGTCAAAAACAAGCATTGGAACTGTTCTGCTCAAAGAATGGATGGACATTTGAGATAATCGCAGGCCTTGGTTCGGGCGTGAACTATCGTCTTGAAAAGCTTCTAAGCGATGTTCTTGACGACAATGCGGGGCGTTTGGCAGCGACCCGCAAAGACAGGCTTTTAAGGTTCTGAGCAGAGCTGGCTTTTGCGATTTGCGAAGCCAAAAACGTTGAAGCCGTAATTATCAACAAAGGTGAAGACGCCGCGTTTGAGGAAGATTTGGCCGCGGATGCATTGGAAATCACAGCTGCATTTTGGGCGCGGCTGTATGGCTCGAGAAGCAAGAAAAACAAGAAGCTGCTTGACGATGCGGCTAAAGTTGCCAAGGAGGCGGCGAATGATACGTGCGCATAAAATCAGATTGGAACCCAATAACTTGCAAGCGACATACTTTGCCAAAGCGAGTGGCACGGCAAGGTTTGCATATAACTGGGCATTGGCTAAAGCGAAGGAACAATACGAACGAGACAACACTTCCAATTCAATGAAGCCGCATTGCGCAGAGAATTGAACGCCATAAAGCGCGAACAATTCCCGTGGATGCTTGAAGTGACGAAATGCGCGCCGCAGCTGGCGATTAAGGATGGACTTGCAGGAGCTTTTAGAAATTTCTTTGCAAAAAGGGCTGAATTCCCTAAGTTTCACAAAAAAGGAATAACGACAGTTTTCGTTTGTCCAATGACCAGTTTGAAATCAAGGACAGCTTCGTAAAAATACCCAATCTTGGGTGGGTCAAGCTGTCAGAACAGCTAAGGTTTGACGGCAAAATACTCGGCGCGGCAATCAGTCGCACCGCTGGCAAATGGTACATGGCGATTCAAGTTGAGATGCCGAATATTTCAGCGTCTACAAGCAAAAATCAAGCGGTAGGCGTTGATTTAGGCGTTAAGGTATTGGCAGCATTGTCGGACGGAACGGAAATTGCCGGTTCTAAAGCGAGCAGAACGCATGAGAAGCAGCTGCGCAGGTTAAATCAATCATTGTCACGCAAGGTCGGGGCAAAGAAAGGAGAAAAGAAGTCGGCCAACTTCATAAAGGCAAGAAAGAGAATCGCAAGGCTTTACGCTCGCATAGCGAACATTCGATCAGACGAAACGCACAAGCTTACTACAATGCTTGTGCAAAATTACGGAATTATCGGCATTGAGCACTTAAATGTCAAAGGCATGATGAGCAATCACAAACTTGCTCGATCTGTTGCAGATATGAGTTTCTTTGAATTCAGGCGGCAACTGGAGTATAAAGCCGAATCGGCGGCGGTTAAAGTTGTCTTAGCCTACAAGTGGTTTCCATCAAGCAAAACCTGCAATGTTTGCGGTGAAAAAGCTGATGGACTGCCATTAAACGTGAGAGAGTGGACTTGCATGCATTGTGGTTCACACCACAACAGGGATGTCAATGCAGCTATCAATCTAAGAAATTATGCGTTAGCAAACACCTAGAAAAGATACAACGCCGTGAGTTACACGGTGTCAGCCTGTGGAGAGTTCTTGCGTTAGCTACTCTGTGAAGCAGGAATCAAACATCAAATTTGATTAAATTTAAATAAGTTTGATTAGATTTGTATAAGTTTTAAATAACGGTATATGAAGTAAATGAACCTTTGGATTCATAGAGCCTCAAAATGATATCTCCGCTTTCATCATCAGCGGGCTTTACCGCATCAAGAATCGCGCTGGTTTCGCCAAACTGGCCAATCCAGCTTATAGTCCGTCCGCAGAAAGCTTCCGCCACAGCGGGGACGTTAATCTCGTAGCCGGCCCTTGCGACGTTTGAATCAAGAAACGGCGCGTCCCACGCGGCAAAGGCGTATACAAAGCTTTGCAAGCCGTTGTCGCCTCGCATGGCTGGAGACGAGCTGGCGCGAAGAAGCGTCAGGCTTATCTCCCCATTTACGGCGCTGGCGCCGTATTTGCAATCGTTTAGCACAGCCGCCGTCCTATTTCCCGCGGCAAGAGCCGCATACTTATGGCTGCAGACCTCAAATCGATCTTTGTCGTACTGCCTTGAACGGGTCGCGGGCCTCTTTATGAATCCGTACTGAATCTCGTTGATGAATTCCTCGGACGCGATATCAGTCGCGAAGCTGACTTTCAGCAGCTTATGGAGTTCTCTCCATTCAATTTCCGCATCAAACTCGACGCATGCAGATCCTCTTTTTATAGACGCCGTTTGCTTAAGAATAGAGTCTCCAATGCGCTTTTCGATCTTAATGGCGCTGTAGATAGGAGTGCTAGCTATAAGCGTCATCTCAGCCTTGCCGTCAAGAACGATTTCACCGAGCTCATAATTGCTGTCAATGTCCCAAGCGTCAAAAAGCCTCGGAACGTCTTTGAAGAGCCTGAATCTATTGGATGGGCAAGAGCAGGCTTCACAGCCCGAATGATTCATCAAAAACGACGTTATCTCCCCGTTTTGGCTGAATGTCACAGTAACCTCGCCGTTTTTGAGCACCGCTCCATTATCGGTTATGCTAGCTGAGGCATCATCATCAGATATCTTTAAAGATGCGCATTTTGGCAGCAGAACCGCTGCGCCAATCGCAGGCAGCGACACCTCTGCGGCCAGCTCCCCTAGAATCTCATAGACAGGCACAGATTCGCCCATATCCGTCTTAGCTCCGTTTCTGAATATCTCGGGCAGCTTCACAACGGCTTTTCTTTCCCAAGGCAAAGAGTTGAATGCCGCAACTGAAGAATCACCGTTTCCTGCCAAGGCTTTTATGGCCTTTGCTCTGATTGAAAGCGCATCCTCTATCGCTTTGGCTTGGATCATTTCAGATTCTTCGTATACTCGCTCTATGGAAGAGCCAGGCAGGATGTCATGAAACTGGTTCAAGAGAACTTTTTTCCAGATGGCTCTTACTTCATCAAACGGATATGCGCTCTTTTCGCAGGCCATCGCAATGGCGCCCCACATCTCCGCCTCGCGAAGGGCGAACTCCGCTTTCCTGTTGCCTTTTTTCGTCTTTGCCTGAGAGGTGTAGGCTCCTCTATGCGCGCTGAAATAAAGCTCTCCAGAATATCGATTCTCCTGAAGCTCGTCTTTTTCTAAGTCTTCAAAAAACTTTACCGGGTTTGCCATAACGACCTTTGGAGCGCCTTCGATGTCATTTTCTCTCAAAGCGTTTTCAATGTAGTCTCTGCTGGGCCCGCCGCCTCCATCTCCGTATCCGAAAGGCAGCAGATACCTGCCGAGAGGATATTCCGGCTGGCGGCGGCTCTTCCAGGTGATATCCAGCATTTCCGGGTTTGTAGTGTAAGTGTAGCCTGTGGATAGAAAGGCTTTTATTGAGGAGCCGTCTATGCCCTGCCATAGGAAGTAATGATACGGAAATAGCTCTGATTCATTATAGGACCAGAAAATCTTCTGGGTGAAGAGGTATTTGACTCCGCATCCCTTAAGTATCTGGGGAAGCGCCGCAGAATATCCAAATGAGTCGGGAAGCCAGAAGATTTGGCAGGAAACGCCGAATTCTTCCATGAAGAATTTTTTCCAAATTGGATCTGCCTGATAAGAGATTCCCCGCTAGGCATATTGGTATCAGGCTCTACCCAGGATGATCCTTCGCAAATCCATCTGCCTTCCTTCACGGCTTCCTTGATGCCATCGTATACATCCGGGTAGCTCTCTTTGCACATTTGGTACAATTGGGGCTGGCTCTGAATGTAAACGTACTCAGGATATTTTTTCAAAAGACGCAACTGCTGGGCGAAAGTCCTTGCGGTTTTTCTTATGGTTTCCTGGAAGGGCCAAAGCCAGCATACATCGATGCGGGCATTCCCGACTCCGTAGAATACCGGAGCCGTGGATCCGTTTTTGGCCTGCATAAGCCCGCTAAGCTCGGATCTGGCGGCAATGTAGCTTTGTGTCCGTTTTTCAGGCTCCTGTTCGAAATCGACGATGAATGAGAATTTTTTCAAGCCCTCGGCGATCTTGGCGGCGCGAAGGCTGCCATCGCACGATGCGCCCATTATTTCATAAAGCATTTGCGCGTCAAGCCAAAGCTGGTATGCGGCCTCATTCCAGATTCCAAACGTGCTCTTCCCGACTGCGGCCCTTGGCGCGTCCGGATTCGGCTTGCTTATTTTGCCAGGGATTACGGGTCCGCATTCGTTTTAGAAATAGTGCCCCGCATAGGTTTCCACAAGGATTTCGAACTCGTCATTCTCCTGCGCGCTTTCGGTTAAGAAATTGTCCTGAATCCTGTGGTGCTCGTAGCTTACCGACTCCGCGCGCCTTGTGCCGAAAGCCTTGCCGTTTGCGAATATAGTCGATTCCCCTCCGGTGTCAAGGCTAAGGACTATAATTCCCCGCGCGTTTGCGGGAAGGATGATTTTAGATTTAAACCAGCCGTATTCCCACTCCCGACCCCACATGAAACCTTCGCGGACTGGCTTGAAAGGGCCCTTGAGCGCTTCTTCAGGCGACAGCCTGCAAAATGACGGAAAAAACTCGAAGCCGATCTCTCCCAAAGGGGTATAAAAATCTTGGGTGAGGGCGTTCAGCCACAACTTGATCCTATCTTTCCATTCAGGTGAAAAATCCAATTGCCTCATCTCCTTGCCAAAGATTTTCTTAATGCCGATTTCCAGTCGAATGCGCTAGTCAAGCTCCGAAATAAGAGCTTTTATGCGAATAAGCATATAAATTCGGCCAATAATGGCGCGGCGCTTCCTTCATGTTCATTCAGTAATTGGCGCCGCGATAATTATATCTTACAAAAAGCATGTCAGCAATATTCCCCGTTTAAGGAAAGTTCAAAGAAAGCGCGATCCTTGGCCCAAGGCATTATACGCATCCCTTTATGCCGAACGCCCAGTCGACTGCAACGGTTTTGGCGCAAGATTGCCAGCTTTAGCCTTGTAGAATCCTGAGGCAAAATAAGAGCTTTCCAAAGCGCATACGCAAAATTGCCTTGAAAGTTTGGATGATGTAATGTATACTGATTTGCATATGAAAGTTCCTATTTTGGACTTGGCTGTACAGCGAGTGTGATTGATATCGGCATTTCGCACCTTGAAAGTGGATAATCGAGCTCTAATATAGGAGCATTTGATTCAATTGGGTCTATAAAGCGTCCCTATGCTTTAGTGGACTGAGCTTGATCCTCTCATCCCCTTTTAAAAAACGCGCTTTCAAGTGAAAAAATCTTGCTGCTTTCGCAATTGGGCGGCAGGTTGAAAAGGAGACAATAACAAAATGAGCCGCTATGATTTCAAGTCGATCGAAAAGAAATGGCGCCGCATATGGGAGGAAAATCCCATAAACGCGGACGATGAAGGAAAGCCAAAATTCTATTGCCTTGACATGTTCCCGTATCCATCCGGAAAAGGGCTTCATGTGGGGCATTGGCGCGGCTATGTAATAGGAGATGTCCTGAGCAGGTACAAGATACTCCAAGGCTACCAGGTGCTTCATCCCATGGGATGGGATGCTTTCGGCCTTCCTGCGGAGAACTACGCCATTAAAAACAATATTCACCCATCCACGGGAGTTTTGGAGAACGTCGGCAACTTTCGCCGGCAACTTAAGGAGATAAGCGCGGTCTACGACTGGAGCCGCGAAATAAACACCACAGATCCTGAATTCTATGCCTGGACGCAGTGGATATTCGTACAAATGTTCAAGAATGGCCTCGCTTACGAAAAGGAGATGCCTCTGAATTGGTGCCCGAAATGCAATGCAGTGCTTGCCAACGAGGAGGCGGCAGGCGGGGTGTGCGAACGCTGCGGCACTCCAGTTACTAAAAAGATGCTGCGGCAGTGGATGTTGAAGATAACCTCCTATGCCGAGCGGCTGCTTGAAGATCTCAATTTGCTTGACTGGCCTGAAAAAGTCGTGAAGATGCAGACCGTTTGGATAGGCAAGAGCTATGGCGCGGAGATTGACTTCAATATCGAGGGTTCAAATAAAAAGCTGAAAGTTTACACAACAAGGCCGGACACTCTCTGCGGCGCCACTTTCATGGTAGTATCTCCTGAGCATTCAATTGTCGATGAACTTACAAAAGAGGATGCCAGGGAAAAGATGGATGAATACCGCCGCCAGGCAAGCGCAAAATCCTCTGTAGCGCGAATGGCCGACAAGGAGAAAACCGGCGTATTCACCGGATCATACGGCATAAACCCCATAAACGGTAAAAGCATCCCCATTTGGGTTTCAGACTACGTCTTGGCGGAATACGGCACAGGCGCCATCATGTGCGTGCCGGCGCATGACGATAGAGACTTTGACTTTGCCGTAAAGTTCAATCTAGATATAACCCAAGTCATCAGCCCAGATGGAACGATTTCTGAGAACCTTAAAGAAGCCTACGTCGGAGAAGGCGTACTTGTCAACTCGGAGCAATTCGACGGCTTAGAAAGCAGCGCCGCCATAGACAAAGTCACGGCTTTCCTGGAGGAAAGAGGCTCTGGCGCCAAGTCCATAAACTACAAGCTGAGAGACTGGGTTTTCTCCAGGCAGCGCTACTGGGGCGAGCCAATACCTATTGTGCACTGCGAAAAATGCGGCGCGGTCTGCGTACCGGAAGAAGAACTTCCCGTGTTGCTTCCGGATGTGGCATCCTACCAGCCTACCAGCACCGGCGAGTCTCCTCTGTCCTCAATTTCCGACTGGGTGAACACCTCCTGCCCTGCGTGCGGAGGACCCGCCAAGAGAGAAACAAACACCATGCCTCAATGGGCTGGATCTTCCTGGTATTTCCTGCGTTACGCCGACCCGCATAACACAAACGCCATTGCAAGCCCCGAGGCTCTTAAGAAATGGCTGCCAGTCGACTACTATATAGGCGGAGTGGAGCATGCCGTCCTTCATCTTCTCTACGCCAGATTCTACACCAAATTCCTGTATGACATAGGCGTCGTGGATTTCAAGGAGCCGTTCTTAAAGCTCTTCAACCAGGGCATGATAACAAATGAAGGTCGCAAGATGGACAAATCAGGCGGAAACGGCGTTTCTCCTGATGATATAGTATCAATGTACGGCTGCGATTCCCTGCGCATGTACGAAATGTTCATAGGCCCGCCTGAACTCGACAGCGAATGGGATCAGCGCTCCATCGAAGGCGTCAACCGCTATTTGAACAAAGTATGGAAGCTCATAGAAGGCAGCATTGAAAAACCTGCGAAAGCAACCCGCCAAATGGAACAAGTCAGGCACAAAATGATTTACGAAATAACCAGCCGCTTGGATCACTGGTCGCTTAACACCGTCATAAGCGGATTTATGGAGTACACGAACAAGTTGATCGAAATTGCTTCTTCAAATGGCCTTGACAAAGAAACAATGGAGGATTTGATAATCATGCTGAGTCCGTTCGCCCCTCATATTTCAGAGGAGCTTTGGCATATGGCAGGCGGCCAATCCTCCGTATTCAAGCAGCGCTGGCCTATAGCCGATCCAGAGAAGATGAAAGAGAGCTTCATGACAATAGCTATTCAAATCGGCGGCAAGCTTAGGGATACAATCGAAGTTGCCTCAGATTCTTCCAAGGAAGAGGTCATATTAAAAGCCAAGGGTTGCCTGGGAAAGAAGCTGGAAAACGTTCAGATTTCCAGGGAGATCTATGTTCCTGGACGCATTGTGAATTTCGTAATCAAATGAAAATGGATAAAGGCCTGGCTATCGCCGGGCTTTTATCCATTTATGCAGATTTGCAGTCTAATATGCCCAGCTCTAATAAACTTGACAGTGGTGAGTTTTATGTATTAAAATTACATAAATGGACAATTTTTCCAACAGAGAAGTCAAATATTAGGGAGAACCTGAATATTTCTTAATATTCCTGGATTTTGCTGACG
>JAISZB010000081.1 GCA_031269465.1 Clostridiales bacterium
AGACAGGCAAATAATGAAAAAAGAGCTGAATGCATTAAAAAAATCTTCTTTAGGATCTCTAAATCGAGAGCGTTTTGGCATCTGTAGAGCTTATGTTAAGGGCGTTAAACTGTCCTGGGAAATTTGCAGAATAAGTAAATATGCCTAAAAAGCAACATAATAAAAAGACCGCTTGCGCGGTCTTTTTTGCTGAGTAAGCCTATAAGCCGAGTTCTGTCGTGAACAGCCATCTATCTAGGCGCATCGTCGCCGATGCGCTCAAGCGATTCTACCTTAGGCCGAAAGACGGGCCGCCTATAGCCTAAATTTGATCTTGCTCCGGACGGGGTTTGCAGAGCCTTCCCTGTTGCCAGGGAAGCGGTGAGCTTTTGCCTCGCCTTTCCACCCTTGCCGCTTATAGTGGCGGTTTATTTCTGTTGCACTTTCCTTGGAGTCGCCTCCACCGGGTATTGCCCGGCGTCCTGCCCTATGGAGCTCGGACTTTCCTCCCTGGCGTTGCGCCACGGCGGCTGCCCAGCTTACTCAGCCAAACATGCAAGCATTTTTTCAATGTCATGGAGGCTTTTCGCCTTCATGATCCGCGCGCGTACACTTGAAGCGTTCTTCAAGCCTTTTGTGTACCAGGCAAGATGCTTTCTCATTTCAATGATTCCGTTAGCCCCTTTTAACTCATGCATCATTTCGCAGTGGCGAACGGCTACTGATATTCTTTCCTCTATGTTTGGCCCAGGCAAAGCCAGGCCTTTTTCCACTAAGGATTTCACTCGCTTGAAAATCCAGGGGTTTCCTTGCGCGCCCCTGCCAATCATTACGCCGTTGCATCCGGTCTCTTCCATCATCCGAAGGGCGTCTTCCGGTTCGAAGATGTCTCCGTTTCCGATTAGCGGAATTTTTATGCTTCGCTTCACTTTTTCGATTAAAGTCCAGTCCGCTTTGCCGCTATATCCCTGAAGGGTTGTCCTGGCATGCAAAGCGATCGCGCTTGCTCCGCTTTCTTCAAGCACGCGTGCAATCTCTACGGCGTTCACCTCGCTAAAGCCAGCCCTGATCTTGACAGTGACAGGAATTGTTGCAGCTTTGGCGCACATTGAGGCAATGCGTCCGGCAAGCTTAGGATCCTTAAGAAGCGCGGAGCCTTCACCATTTGAAACGATTTTCTTTGCGGGGCAGCCCATATTGATGCTTATTTCAGAAAATCCCATGCCGCTGAGCATTGAAGAGGCTTCAGCCATAACTTGAGGATCGCTTCCAAAAATCTGGACGCCAAGAGAACTTTCGCTCTCTTGGCGCTCAAGAAGCGAAATAGTATTTTTGTTTAAGCGGGCCAGCGCTTTCGCGCTTACCATTTCGCTGTAAGCCATGCAACAGCCCATTTCAGCGCATAATAAACGGAAAGGCCAGTCTGTCACACCGGCCATAGGAGCAAGAATTATTAAGTTGCCTTGCATATCAGCCTGCGGATGCTTTTTTCTGCTTGCGGCGCTTCGCTTTCTTTACTATGGGATCCCGATGCTCGTTGTAGATGATTTTCGGGGGCGCCTTGCCTTCTACTGTTTCGCGGGTGATGATGCATTTCTCTATGGTGTCATTTGATGGAATATCGTACATGATGCTTGTCATGAATCCTTCTACTATGGCTCTAAGCCCGCGAGCGCCGGTTTCGCGCTCGATGGCCTGCTTCGCTATAGCCGTGAGAGCCTCCTGATCAAACTCAAGAAGCACATTGTCAAGCTCGAAAAGGTACTTGTACTGACGGGTCAAAGCGTTCTTGGGTTCTGT
The DNA here is from genome assembly GCA_031269465.1 of Clostridiales bacterium. GTDB lineage: Bacteria > Bacillota > Clostridia > Lachnospirales > WQUN01 > JAISWZ01. The sequence goes on from JAISZB010000081.1 coordinate 1,780, forward strand.
AAGGATTGTCAGAAGAGCCTGCTCATCAAGGCTCTGAAGCGTCACTACAACGGGAAGCCTGCCGACAAGCTCTGGGATGAGTCCATACTTCTGCAGATCCTGAGTCTGAAGATCCTTCAGCATGTCTTCCGACAGCTTCTCTTTTTTCGTCCTGGTTTCAGAACCAAAGCCTATGACTTTTTTATTGAGCCTTTGCTCTATGATCTTGTCTATGCCGCCGAACGCCCCGCCGCAGATGAACAGGATGTTGGTCGTATCTATCTGGATGAAGTCCTGGTGGGGATGTTTGCGTCCGCCTTGGGGCGGAACCGAGGCTACCGTGCCTTCAAGAATTTTTAGAAGGGCCTGTTGCACTCCCTCTCCGCTGACATCTCGAGTGATGGACGGATTGTCGGACTTTCTTGCTATCTTGTCAATCTCATCAATGTATATTATTCCCCTTTGGGCTTTTTCGATGTCATAGTCAGCCACCTGTATGAGCTTTAGCAGGATGTTCTCCACATCTTCTCCCACATAGCCCGCTTCGGTAAGGCTGGTTGCGTCGGCAATGGCAAACGGAACATTCAGAAGCTTAGCAAGTGTCTGAGCCAGGAAGGTTTTGCCGACGCCGGTTGGACCGACAAGCAGGATATTGCTTTTTTGCAGATCCACTTCATCAGAGGAGTCATTCAAGGCTATGCGCTTGTAGTGATTGTATACGGCGACGGCAAGAGATTTCTTGGCATTGTCCTGGCCGACTACGTATTCATCCAAGTTTGCCCGTATCTCTTTGGGCTTGGGTATTTTGAAGTTTTCATCAAAGGTGTCAAGCTCTTCGAAACCGTCATCCAGGATCTCCCAGCATAAATCTACGCATTCATCGCAGATGTATACATTTGGCCCGGCTATTATTTTGCGTACTTGATCCTGGGTTTTTCCGCAGAAGGAGCACCTAATTGTTCGCTTTTCCTCTAATTTAGTTGGCATTGCTTCACCTCCAAATTGTGCTATCTTGAAATGATGCGGTCTATGATGCCGTAGGATAAAGCCTCTTCGGCAGTCATGTAATAATCTCTATCTGTATCTCGGATGACCTCTTCCAAGGATTTTCCAGTATTCGCGGCAAGAATCTCATTCATTTTCTGCCTGGTTCTGATAATGTGCTCAGCGTGGATTTGTATGTCTGTCGCTTGGCCGCGCGTCCCTCCCATAGGCTGGTGTATGAGGATTTCCGCATTGGGGAGGGCGAAGCGCTTGCCCTTCTCACCTCCGGCCAGGAGGAAGGCTCCCATGCTGGCCGCGATTCCAACGCAGATGGTGGAGACATCAGATTTGATGTATCTCATCGTATCATAGATAGCCATGCCGGAAGTGACGGAACCTCCTGGGCTGTTGATGTAGAAGTTTATGTCCTTGTCAGGCGCCTCAGCCTCTAGAAAGAGAAGCTGCGCTACAACAAGGCTGGCGGTGACGTCATTTACTTCCTCGCTTAAAAAAATAATCCTGTCTTTGAGCAGCCTCGAGTATATATCATACGATCTTTCCCCTCGGTTAGTCTGCTCTATGACATAAGGAACTAAACTCATTTGGGTTTTCCTTTCCTTCCTGCTCAGGCTGAAGCCTGGCATCATATGTTTTATATTCCGATGGATGCATGGATTAGATTTAGCATGGGCGCGCAAAAATCAACTTTAACGCAATCGACGCAATATTCCCATCGGAAACGTACGCGGGATTTATAAAATCAATCCAGGCTCTCTATTTAGCCTTGGCGTTTGACGGCGCAATTTTTAAGAGCTTTTCAGTAAATACGTCTCAAATCAAAATAAGATGCTTTGAATTTGCAAGCGGCTCGAAATAATCTTTCCAAATATCTATGGATAAGCTCTAAGTAAAAGGGAGATTAAGGGATATTCCGCTTAGACGGCAAGTTTTAAATAGTCCATAAAGTAGTTTATACAGTTTGAGGCTAAAAAGTAGGCATATATTTTCCAACAGCCGCAAAACGCTGAAAAAGCGGATTTGAAGCGCCAAAGAAATTTTGGAAGCTGGATAAGGACTTCTCATAGTAAAAAGATCTAAGCTTCTACTTGCGCTTGCTGCGCATTCACAGGCTGTCCGTTTTTGATAAGGAAATCATAGGTTTTGGCTCTTGCAATCTCGTGAGCGAAGTATTTGTAATAAGATTGCACCAGTTCCTCAGGAACCGGGTTTGAAGAAACATATTCATCTAGCTTCTCCTTCACCTCTTCAGGCGATGGATAGAGATTTTCCTTAGCAGCCACAACGTTTAAGGCTTCATCCACTTTAAGAGTGTAAATGATGTCGTTGTGGAGCATTTCGCTTATCTGCTCTGTTGGAGAGCCAAACACCTTTGAAATCTTTTCTAGGGTAGGATCCTCTATTTTGTAATGCAAGCCGATGCTGTTGATTTGACTGTCAAAGGCGTTCTCTATAAGTTCATCTGACAGTTCGCATTCCACAAGCTGGGCAAGCTGACTGTTTATGTCCTCTAGGATCTTTGAATTCACAGATTCTTTGAGCATGTCGCGAAGATTTCCCTTCACGCTTTCCCTATATTCAGCGAATGTTTCAAATTCTGAGACGTCCTGAGCGAATTCGTCGTCAGCGGGAGGCAACTCCTTTGATTGGACTTCCTTGACTGTGACATTAAATGCCGCTGATTTGCCTCGTAGCTCTTCAATGCGGAAATCATCGGGAAACGGGATGTAGACGTTAAGCGACTGGCCTGGCTTCGCGCCTACAAGCTGTTCGTCGAACCCTTCGGCTATCGCGTCCTGGCCGACTGAGATTTCAGCGCCCTCTTGGGTAAGCCCCTCGAAGAGTTCGCCGTCGAGCATGCACTTAAAGTCTATAGTTGCGGTATCATTGAGCTCTATGGGCTTGTCGACTGAAATTATTCGAGCGTTCTTCTCCCGCTGGGACTCGATGTATAAATCCACCTGCTCATCTGAAGGTTCGGCTGAGATGCTGGTGTATTTGAGGCCCTTGTAGTTTGAAATATCTGACTTGCTATCAAGCTCGCAAATCGCCTCGAAAACCACACCCTCCTCTTTCGAGGCGGAAAGGATTCTAAACTGCGTTTTAGAGTCATTCGCCTTTATGCCGGTTGTTCTGATGGCGGTGGAGTATGCCTCTGGAAGAAGGAAACTTGCGGCATCCTCTATAAGAAATTCGATTCCATACAGCTTCTCAACATAATTTCTAGGCGCCTTGCCTGGACGGAAGCCTTGAATTTTGATCTTCGACTTATTCTTGTTATATGAATGATCCAAGCCTTTTTTAAATTCTTCAGGCCCCACTTCAAATGTGAGCCGAACTTTGAGCCTGTCGATTTCCTCTATACCGACCATGCGGCATTCCTCCCATTTTTACGTGAATTAATTAATTATACCATAGCGCCATGCCAGCCTGCAAGCGGGTTCCAACTATAAAATCTCAACAATATAATCATCCAATCTTGCATCTGTGATGTTTTCTATGAAGTTGAGCACATTATGAATTATGGCGTCAGCCAGCCTTGAATTGTTTGAGACGCAGCAAAATCCAATTACCAGCCGCTTGTGGTTATCCATCTCTTCAATTTCCGCAATCGATACGTTGAACCTGTTCTTGGTTCGCTCGACAATCCCCTTGACGACGCTTCGCTTTTCCTTGAGGCTCTTTACCCAATCCGCGCTGAGGTAGACCTTGCATGTTCCGACTGTCATTTTCCATCGCCCTCAAACTTTTTTTGATAAATGTTCAAACCTTATTTTTCTTCCCGATCGGGATGAGTTCGAAAACAGATTGGGCGCCCTTGGAGAGAGCTTCGGCTGGAGCCGCATCAGAAGCTTCCGCGCGGGGATTCATGCAGAGCCTGTTTCGGAAAGAAAAATAAAACTTGACTTTTTATACTGATTTGCGCGTGAAGCTTTTTTCAGATTGACTGTAGGGCGAGTGCGATTGATATCGGCATTTAGCGCCTTGAAAGCGGACAGTCAAAATAAAACTGGGATACCGATTTCCATCAAATGTTCCTTAGGCGGTTTTCAATGAAAATCAGTATAGATTGGCTGCAAATCAGCGCGCCTTGAAGCTTGGCGATAGGCAGGTGGATGGACTTGCCCCTGCAATAGCGAATGGGGGAGGCAAAAGGGCTTTAAAGGCAAGCGCTTCAAAGCCGAATGCGTTGCGCGGACAAGTGAGCCTAGTGCAAATCCAATGAATTATAACATATGGGAGTGCAAGCCGCAAGCATTCCACCTTATATTTGGAATTTATAAATCCGCAAGAAAAATGCCTGCCTTAACTCTAAGCATTGCCCAATATTTATACTGATTTGCATATGAAACTCCCTATTCCTTAGCTTCGCTATTCTGATTTTCATTCATTGCTCCTTTCCATTGATGCCTGTATAATCAAGCTCCAATAAGGGTTATATAAGTGCAAATCTTTATTATGATAGCTCAAAGAATAAGGAGCATGAAACGCTGGGATTTATTTATAGAGAACTATATACAAATCCACACAATTTTTTTATAATATACTGGAGCGAAAAGCAAGCTCGCGGATTGTCAAGCTTGCACTCATAGTTAAGGCTGGAAACTTCAAGCAACTCCGATTATTCCTTAACCTGACATTCGCAAAAAATACTGAAAGAAGGTGCTTATGTGGCAGATGTTAAGATATTTACAGACAGCGCCAGCGATCTGTCTGACGAGCTCTATGAAACCCATGGAATAGGCGTTGTGCCGTTCTATGTGACCTTTGATAAGAAAACCTATTATAAGGAGCGCATAGATATAACGATTGCGGAGTTTTTTCGCAGATTGAAAACGGACAAAAACTTCCCCTCCACATCTCTGCCTTCAGCCGTAGACTACGAGGATGCTTTCCGCCCATGGCTCAAAGAAGGCAAGGATGTCGTATGCCTGTGCATCTCATCGAAATTCAGCGGTTCTTACCAGTCTGCGGAGACGGCTGTGGCAGCTCTTAAGGAGGAGTTCCCCGATAGGGGGATTTATGCCATTGACTCTCTTCAAGCCTCCGGAGGTCAGGGAGTAACTTTGATGCAGCTGATAAAGATGAGGGATGCGGGATATTCGGCCGGGCAGATAAAATCCGAAATCGAGAGGATCAAGGAGACATCAAGGGTGATTTTAACCGTAGACTCTCTCGAGTATCTTCAAAAAGGCGGGCGCATAGGCCTGGTCAGCGCTTTTGCCGGAGCGCTGCTGCAGATTAAGCCTATAATAATCCAGCAGGAAGGTGAACTCCACCCTGTTGCAAAGATTCGCGGACGTCAGAAAGCTATCGATAAAGTCATAGATATGACCGTTGAAGCTGTAGGAGCGCAAAAAGATGATTACGACTATATAGCTCTAAATGCCGATTGCTATGACGAAGTTGCTCCAATGGAGAAGAAAATGAAAGATATGGGGTTCTCATTCTGCACTCCTATCCAAGACTTGGGAATAACGATCGGCAGCCATACAGGGCCGTCCATAGCTGCCGTCTGCTTTATAAAGAAATGGGACGCGAAATAAAGCGCAGAGAAAACCTAAGCTTTTAAATTTGAACTTGCTGTTCTGACTTAAAATATCTGCTATACCGATTCTTAAGCCTCGCACTCGCTGTACAGCCCGCTCCAAACAGCCTGTTCATATGCAAATCAGTACAGCAAGCGGCAGGTTAACCTGCCGCTTGCTTTTCTTTATAATGATGGAATAATCGCGGATTTTTCAAGTGAAACGAAGCGCCATTCAGAAGGCTTCCTTATTTTCAGCATTCAAATCAGTATTTTTGATTGATGTATCCGTCTATTACAGACTCGCGAGTCTCCTCTATAAAAGCGCCTTCATCCCTGAGCATTTTAAGGATCAGTGGATTTGCTGAGTGGAGGATCATCTGATACTCTTCAATGATTATCTCAAAAAGGCGGCCTTTAAGATGAGGCGATCTTACGCGTATGAAATAGGCTGCAACCCCTTTATAGCCGAGAATCTTAAGAACATTCAAGGTCGCCTTGTCTTTCTTTTCATAGTAGTAGTCTGATCTGCGCCATCCAACAGGCTCGCCGGGCCTTTCTCCCGGCTCCGAAGCCTTTGCCTCCTTTGCCAGGGCGTTGAAATACTGATAGTTGAAGAGTCCTTTTTCGAGCGTATCCGCATTTATAAACGGATCTTTTCTAAGGGAGAGAACAGCGTCGAGATTTTTAGCCAGATACTCCCTCTTGGACATGTCTCCTTTTACATATTGATCTATAAGGCCTTGCCGATACCTGAAATATTTTTGTATCTGGTTCAAAGAAAACACCTTTTCCAAAGCTCTCGCATGCCCCTTAGCAGTCAAATGCTCCTGATTTGGAGTTGGTTGTCAGCTAATATCAATCGCACTAGCTGTACAGTCAACCACCAGCCAGACAGTGAAAAATCAGTCTAATGCTGCGATTTTAACTGATCAGCATATTTCTTGCTGTGGCGAGCATGTCATCAGTATATCCGATTGCAACACAATTTAAAAAGCAGCAAGCCCCAGCTTGCAACCAGTAATTTCATATGGAAAAATGGCTGGTTCTCGTATAGAATAATTACAAAGAGCTAAGAGCAATATCATAAAGATTGTTTCGAGCCACCCCTGGCAACAATGAATCCCAAATTCCAAAATTTTTATATAGTTACCCATAAGCGCTCAGCTCCAGCTTCATTTTCGCTTCTCAGTCAAGAGCATCGGTTTAAAGCTGGATTACACTGATTTAAGGTCAAATGCGCCTATTGATTCGCATTGAAAGTTCCTATTTTGGAGCCTGATTTTGCAGTTATACCGATGGACAGTAGAGCTCAAAAAAAGCTTAATTCTATGAAAATCATTATGTTTTACATTTTACTGTCCATTTTCAAGGTTCTCTGTACAGCTCCGGAATAGGAACTTATACCTCTTTTCATCAAATGTTCCTTTTTTGTAGCTTGATTATCAATTGAAAGGCACGGAATGACCAAAGCGTCATTTTGCACTCTCTGTATAATCAAGCTAAAAAAGGTAATTTTATATGAAAAGCAGTATAGTACGAAATTAGTCGCGGAATAAGACGGTATCAACCGAAAATAATTAATATTCGACTAATTTCATCATTAGTGGTGAAGCTAAGCGTCATAGAGGTTCATATAAATTCAGTATATACCGCTTTTCATAAAATGTTACTTTTTTGGAGCATTGGTGCGAAATGCAGAAATCGGCATTTACACTCGTTGTATAATTAAGCTCCAAAAAAGGTAATTTTATATGAAAAGCAGTATATCGCCGATGAACAGTCGAATGCACCGGTTTAGAGCGGCTATACTGTTTTAAGCTGCAAAATCAGCGCGTGCCAATGCGCATCAAGTACAACAGCAGTCAGGAGGCATAATGAAAGTGAATAACAACTCAAGCACAATAAGCTTTTTGGAGATCTATCAAACAGATATAGCTCCTAGGCTGAGAAGCCTGGATCTGCTCTTGAAATCCATGGATGGCCCTATTACAGCATTTCAAACTGCTCGCGCGCTAGGCACCACCGAGAGGGAGGTAAAAGGCATCGTTGATCGCTTGGGTATTAAAGAAATCGACCGTGACGCCTTTATGAAAATCATGGGGCAGGCTACAAGCCGTATTTGCAGGCTGTACCAACGTGAAATGAACATAGGCTCCCCATTCGTCTACACGCGCGAAGATGTAGCGTACATATACGAGCTTCCTATTGACACAGTCAATCAGGCATGCGAGGATCTTGGAATTAAGAAGCTGACTGCGTATACTTTGACTGATCTGTTCAGCAGGGTGAATTTGCAACCGGTCGCAATGTAGCATGAATATGGAAAAGGGCGAGGCCTGCCGGGCAGGCTTCGCCCTTTTAAGGATTTGAGTGAAGTGTTTATGGCTTACACCCTGCCTAGATATTCTCCGGTGCGCGTATCGATTTTCACCTTGTCTCCGATGCCAAGAAACAGAGGGACGCTGATTCCCGCGCCAGTCTCAACTACTGCGGGCTTTGTCGCTCCGGTTGCGGTGTCGCCTTTAAAGCCCGGCTCCGTCTCGGTTATTTCGAGTACCACGAAGGTGGGCGGTTCTATTCCGAAGATGTTTCCGTTATGGGAGAGTATTTTTACCATTTCATTTTCTTTGACATATTTAAGCGAGTCGCCGATATCGGAGGCATTTACGGCCGTCTGCTCGTAGCTTTCATTATCCATGAAATAGTACAGATCGCCGTCTTTATAGAGATACTGCAAATCTTTGCGGTCTATGTGCGCCTTAGCCATTTTTTCAGTCGGACGGAAAGTGCGCTCCACGATGCCGCCGGAGACCATGTTCTTAAGCTTGGTGCGAACAAAAGCCGCGCCTTTGCCGGGCTTTACGTGCTGGAAATCTATTACCACAAAAATGTCCCCGTCTACCTCAATAGTTGCGCCATTGCGGAATTCGCTTGCCGAAATCATAAAGTCCTCCTCTTCCATGATTCATGGAAATGTATTATTTAAAAAGTATACAGCTTGGACGCCTTTTAGTCAAAGATATTTTCCAGAATGCCGGATTTGAATTAATCTCGGACTATGTAAGGACTTCACCAATCCATTTAAGTTTGCATTCTAGTCGGCGTTAAGGGCGGAGAGCGCCAGCAGGTACGAGTTAAGGCCCAATCCGGTGATCTGGCCCATGCACACGGGAGATATGACGCTTGTGTGCCTGAAAGACTCCCGCTTGTAAATGTTTGAAAGATGAACCTCTATGCACGGCGTAGTGATGCCTGCCAACGCGTCTCTTATGGCATAGCTGTAATGCGCGTATGCGCCTGGATTAATTATTATGCCGTCTATTTCATCGATGAAGCAGTTCTGGATGTAATCTATTAGCTCGCCTTCCGAATTTGACTGAAAGATGACGACTTTGCAACCCAGGGTTATAGCGTAAGCCCTTATGGAGTCGTCAATGTCCTGCAAGCTTTGGTTGCCATATACAGCCTTTTCCCTAACCCCGGTGAAGTTGAGGTTGGGTCCGTGGATGACAGCGATTGTCTTCATGAAATTCACCCCTTTGATATACTGCTTTTCATATAAACCCCCTATGAAGCTTCGTTCACCACTAAGGATGAAATATTAAGCCATTTGTGCGTTTGAGGCATGGACAAATGTCCATAAAATATATTTTTGTACTGAACATCCTTTTTTGGAGCTTGATTATACAGAGTTGACGGAGGATTTCTCTTATGCGCATTCGAATGGGAGCCATGGCCGCACACAGCCCTATATAGAGGTTGCAGGCGCGGGAGAGTGCAAAATGCCGATATCAATAGTCAAGCTCCAAAAAAGGCGGGTTTATATGCGAGTAAGCATTATGAAGCCTTGATTTTTATTTCTAGACTTCAATTATACCGATTTTCATCAAATGTTCTTTTTTGGAGCTTGATTATCCATTGAATGGTGCGATTGATATCGGCATTTTGCACTCGCTGTATAATCAAGCTCAAAAAAAGGTATTTTTATATGAAAAGCAGTATATCAATCGCACTTGCTGTATAATCAAGCTCCATGAAAGATAACTTCCATAAAAGGCATTTTTCTATTAAAATCAGTATACATTGCGCTTTTTAGCGGCTCTTCCTGAATACCTCGATAATTTCATCAACGATCTGATCAGGCGACTTAGCGTCGCATTTTATTATGCAGTCGCTGGCTGACGCATAGATGGGATCTCTTTGAGCCAATAGCTCAACAATTTTTCCCATGGGGTCGGCAACATTCAGAAGCGGCCTGGAGTCGCTGAGCCTTGTATGTTCATATAGCGTCTGAGGGCTGCTCTTGAGATAGAATAAAATGCATGATTTCTTGAGGGTTTTGACGTTTTCAGGATTTTTGATTGCTCCGCCGCCGGTGGCTATTACCGTCCATGTAAGAGAAGCGGCTCTTTTCAAGGTTTCAGTTTCCATCATCCTAAAACGCGCTTCCCCTAGCCTGGCGAAGATATCAGAGACTGCAGCGCGCTCCTCCGCTTCGATCTCTGCGTCAGCGTCAAAAAAGCCCATCCCTGTCCGGCTTGAAAGCGCTTTTCCAGTCAAAGACTTGCCGCAGCCCATGAATCCAATGAGGGCGATGTTAGTTCTCTTCATCGTGCCTTGGGTTCTCTGCGACTATAACTGCGGCCTTCGCAACAGCCGAAATTATGTCTACGTCGAACTGCTGCTGGAGAGTAGAAAGCTTGGCATAGAGCTGCCCCTTTTTTGTGACTGCGTATTTGGCTGGAAGAGAGTTGAGCGCGATTGCCGTAATATCAAGCTTGCATTTATCACAGTTGCATGAATTTGTGTTTTTCATGACTGCCTCCAGGATGTCGCTGACGCAGTCTTCCATATAGTTTTTAATGCGTATATTTTCCATTATATACCTCCTAGTTAGGCATGCCTATTTGCAGTCAAATGTACCGATTTTGGATCTTGACTGTCCAATGGCGCTGATATTTTTAATCCATGAATTAAGCCTTTCAACTAGCTATACGATTTTCATTCAATGTTCCTTTTTTGGTGCTTGATTATCCATTGGACAGTGCGAAATGCCGATATCAATCGAACTCGCTGTTAATCAAGCTCCATAAAAGTAATTTTACAAGAAAATCAGTATAAATGCCGATATCAATCGCACTCGCTGTACAGTCAAGTTTCAAAATAGGGACTTTCATATGCAAATCAGTATAACAAGGGCATAAGAGAGCTTTCATTTAAAGCTGAAGTGAATGATCCAGCTCATATAAAGCTGAAGTGAATGATCCAGCTCATAAATCCCTTCATTTAAAAGCGCATCTCTGCATTCACCCTCGCCTGCATTTTTTGCCTTTAAAGCAAGCATTGCCCTATGGAGATGATTTATACAGCTTTTTCTATAAACTCAGATAATCCCTTGAAAGCTTTTCAATTGCAGATGCTAAAAAATCTTTTTCTAGGCTCTTGCCTGTCCATATCTCAAGCGAAGCTGCAGCCTGAAGGACTAGCATGGGAAAGCCGTTTTGAGTTTTAGAGCCGGCTGCCGCCGCAGCTTTGAGAAACTGCGTTTCCCACGGAGAATAGATGAAATCCAAGGCTAGTTCAACGCCGCTGAAAAATCCGGATCCAGAGACAGGCGAAGCTTCCTTGTTCGCGCCAAATCCAACAGTGGTCGTCTGTATCACTATGTCCTTTTCTATCTCATCCATTTCCTCGGGGCGGATTGCCCTTGCGCGCGCAAAGTGCGCCTTTTCTATCCTTTCCGCCAAGCCGGCGGCTTTTCCCCAAGTGCGATTTGCTATGAATATTTCCTCTGCGCCTTCCGCAGCAGCCATGTAGGCTGCCGCATGGGCAGAACCTCCTGCGCCTATGATTAGAACCTTCTTGCCCTTAGGACTTGCGCCCGCAAGTTCCAGAGCTGACTTTGCTCCGATCCAGTCTGTGTTGAACCCAGAATACCCTGTCGGGCCGAGCTTGAGAGTATTGACTGCGCCTATCACGCGCGCGGCGCCGTCTACCGTTTTCAAGTGCTCCATAACTTCGCGCTTATGCGGCACGGTGACGTTTATGCCGCAGATTCCCAGACAGAAGGCCCCTCTTATGGCATCGCCGAGGTTTTCCGGCAGGACGCGCATGGCTGCATAGACGGAGTTTAGCCCCAGGCGCTCCCCAAAGTAGTTTTGTATCTGAGGAGAGAAGCTGTGAGAGACAGGATCACCAATGACGCAGCGCACTTGAGTATCGCCCCTGACCGAAGGCATCATCCATTATCCCCGCCCAGCTCAATCTTTTTTTTATACTGCTTCAGAATCAAGCCCTCGAATCCCCTTTTTAAATGCACCGTCCAAATGTCTTTTTTGGACAGGGGCTTTACCAGAATGGTCTTTATATTAAGCTTTTTACCGCACCATATGTCTGTAAGGACCTGATCCCCTATAATGACTGATGATTCTGGCGTTGCGTCAAGAGCCTTCATCGCTTTCCTGGCTTTTCCCGCCAGAGGCTTGAGGCTTTGGCAGTAGGCGGGCAGATTAAGGTTCTTATTGAATCTTGAGAGGCTGCGCTTGCCGTTGTTTGTCAGCAGGCATACAGTAAAGCCCATTTTGCCGAGCCTTTTCAAAAGGCTTACAGTTCTTTCCTGGGGCTTCCTGAAGTTGAACTCCGCTAGGGTATTATCTACATCGAAAAATATGAATTTGATGTTGCTGGCTTTCAATTGCCTGTATGGTATCTCAAAAACTGAATCGTAGTAGTGATCTGGGAAGAATTTCTCGAACATAGGGATCCTCCTTTTCAATGTACCAATGCAGAGAATTTTGGATCTTTAAACTTAAGCGAGGACTGCTTTGCGCTCTTTGCCTCTAATTCTGCAAGGTTTTTGCATGCGCATTCTTGCTTTTAGCTCTAAGCTGAGGACCCAGGATTTTTAGCTTGGATGCCAAATTGAGACGCAGTAAAATCGACCTAAAATCAGGACTTTCTTACGCGCCGGCATATCTGGAATTGCCAGGCAAGAAAGAGATCATACGCTGTAAACGGCGTCTATTAGCAGATGAAGTTTCTCCCCGAAGAGCATGACGCAAAGGGCTCCCGCCGAAATAAACGGGCCGAACTGGATGCGGGATCTCAGGGTTTTCATTTTTAACCCAAGAAGAACAAGGCATGCGGCAGTTCCGAAAACAGTCGATAGAAATAGGCAAAAAAGGGCGTCGAGAGGGCCGAGCGCAAGTCCTACAAGGGCCATAAGCTTCACATCGCCCATACCCATTGCGCCTAGAGCGGCGAAGGGCAAAAGCATGGCTAATCCTGCCGTAGCCCCAATAAGCGCGAAGGCAAGGGGTTCGAAGCTTGCAAGCATGAAGCTGGAAAACGCTTTTAAAGTGAAGATGATGCAAAAGCAAGGAATAACAGCCGCGTTTGGAATCAGGAATCGCTTTAAATCTACAAGGCTGCATATGAGAAGGCAGGCGGCCAAGGCGAAGTTGATGAAAAAACTGAAAGAAATTCCATGCATTAGAAACAGCGGATAAGTTGCCGCTCCAAAGGAGGCGCCGACTGCAGCGCGCTGCAGTCGCCTGTTTTTTTCAGTTTTTGCGGGCAAGCCTGCAAGCTCTTCGTATAGGCGGAAAGAAGCGGCGCCTAAAATGAAAGAAGCGGTGAAAACGAATAGATGAATGCTGCCACCTTCTTTTTTCTTTGAGGGCGAATCAATTGCCAACCCATAAAGTATAGCGCCTAGAAGCGCATTGTTCAACGCCTGAACGATATTATTTTGGGTCTGAGCGCATTCACCAATTTGCCTTTGAAGAAATGTACATAAAACGCCAAGCCCTCCAGTATACTTATACTAGCCAATATATGGAGGGATTATCTGTGAAATTTAAGTTAGCGCTAATCCTGCTTATGACGACGCTGTGCTTGGCGCCCGGCTGCCAAGCCTCAGGCCTTAAGAGCGAGCAGTATCAAAATGCATATGAGAAAATTCAGAACGTGCTGGTAAATCTCCAGACATACAAATGTGAAGCTACAGTAGAGTACAAATCCAACAAAGGATCAAATGTTTATGACACACTGCAAAAGTGCAAAATCTCCGGTGAGTACCGAGTTGAGGTGACAGGGCCTGAGAAAGTGGCGGGAAATATCACGCTTTCAGACGGCAAGACAATATATCAGTTCAACACCCGCATTGCGGGAAAAATTGCCGTTGCTACAAAGGAATCTCAAGAGAGAAGCGAAATATTCCTTACAAGCTTCATAAAGAATTACCTTAAGTCTCAGGAAGTGTCTGTCAGCGTCTCAAAGATAGCCGGAGATCCTTGCACTGTAATGGAGGCTCAGATTCCGGGGGATCATCCTTATCTATCGACGGAGAAGCTATGGGTTGATAATGCTTCATTGCTTCCGGTCAAGCTTATTATTTACGATCAGCAAGGAAGTGAGAGAATTATTGTTACATATAAATCTTTCCAGTATAATGTCGCTCTGGATGATGCAGAGTTCAAAGCATAGATACGCTTGATATGCATGAGAAATTTCTTTAATTGCCCTTGTTTTAAAGCTCTCCAGAGGGTAATCAAGCGCAAAAAAGCCGCGATTGACTGCAAACCGCCTGCATATGCATCCCATGGTAGCTCTGATTTTTGCGCTTGACTGCGAAGCCATAAAGCGGATGATAAAATCGTCATAATGAGCATAATGACTCGGTAAGCCGTTCTAATTAAAAGCTTGATTTTTAGGAAAGCGGGAGATCCAACCATTGCCTGGCAGGCTGAACCCCGGCATTTAGTTGAGTCCTGATAATCCGACGCTTCTTTGGATAATCAGGACTCAATTGATAAGAGCGAATTGCATTTCATATAAAATATGGTTCATGAGGTAAAATCTATATGAAGACTATTCATCCAATCAATGATATAATGATATCTCATGAGCTGGCGCCCGGGCGCATATGCCTGGCGCCTTGGAAAGTTCCGATTAATCGGCGCGGTTGCGCCTTGCTAAGGCATTAGCCGCGCTCTAAGATTACTTGCCGTACATCGGTTTCAAAGCCCGGAATCAGAAATATTAGCTATGAAAACATATGCGTGTTAAAAAAGGGATATCCTCATTGCCATTGCGAGTCTATTTTGTCTAGTAGAGCTTTCGATTTGCATATGAATTAAGCTTGCATGCATATCGATAAAGTTTGCCTGCGCAAAGATTCAAAGAATAATCACTCCCCGAAATCAAAGCATTGGCATTCATATCAGCTTTCTTTATAAGGTTGCCTAATACTCCTCAAACAACATAAAAGAAATTAATCTGCAATTATTCATAGTAAAAAACAAACCTGAAACGGTATAATATTCTTCAAAGCCGGGCACACTTAAAGTATATTATCGCGGCGAGAATAATCCGCGAAGACGGAGAGTGAAAGAAAGTGTTGGTAAAGAGAGGCGATATTTTTTACGCGGATCTAAGCCCGGTCATTGGCTCGGAACAAGGAGGCGTAAGGCCGGTGCTGGTAGTGCAGAATGATGTTGGGAACCGCTACAGCCCGACTGTTATATGCGCCGCCATAACTTCTCAGATTAATAAGGCTAAGCTTCCTACTCATATAGAGATTGACTGCCAGCAATACACTTTGGTCAAAGACTCTGTAATTTTGCTTGAGCAAGTAAGAACGATAGACAAAAAGCGCCTTAGGGAGAAGATTTGCCGATTGGACGACAGTGTCATGCGAAAAGTTGACAAAGCTCTGCTTATAAGCTTTGGGTTGAATTAGTACATAAAATAGGAACCGGCATAGCTGATTGGATGAGATTCCCTAAATCTCATATTTTAACACGCGCAAAGAGAAGCCCGGACGCGTAAGCGTCCGGGCTTCTCTTTGCGCGTGTTTTAGGAATGCTGATGCGCTTGGGAAATTAGCCCTGATTTTCGGTGAATGCCAGTCAACGAGATTATCTCCTACTCTTCCGGATTGCGCCCTTGCCGTCTATCCATCTTCGCTGCGCTACTGGTAAGTTTTCGCTGGGAAGTTCCCAGTGCTTTGGCTGCAGATATGCCGCTTTTCATCAAATGTTCCTTTTTTTGTTGATTATCCATTAAATGGTGCGAAATGCCGAACTCGGAATTTTGCATTCGCTGTATAATCAGGCTCCATAAAAGATAATTTAGTACAATGATCACTATTAACGGATTTGCAATAAAGAAACCTCAGATCAATTGACTGCAAATTCAGCAAACGTTTTGCAATGTCAGGATAAACGAGATTACTTTGTTGAAACTATTAATTGTATTTACTCAGATCTTTGGGATACTAATCTCTGCAGCGCCCAGGCCGCGAAATCGACGCCTCCTTAAACAGGGTAAATATACAAAGAAAATACACATTTTAAGCGAAACATATTCGCAAGTATTCTCGTAAATATAATGGTGAAAACATGTCCTGAGATAAAGAGAAAAATGATGCGCCGCTGACTTTGACGTCATATAGGATACTTTAAGTTCTCACTTAAAATAGCAAGGGGCGGCCTGGTTCAGAAGCGAGCTTCCTCCCGCATCATAACCGACATTATGCTGACGCGCGGTCAAATGCTTTGATGCCTGACTATGAACGGGCATATAATGCGGCCTTGCAGCGCCGCTTTTTGAAGCGCTTCCTTAAGGCCTCCTGATTTGAGTCCAAAAAGACTTGATTGCCTGCATGATGTCTTATAAAGCGATATGGGCGTTAAGTTTAGAGAGGCAATCATTAATTTGAAAATCATATTATGTCAAAATTGTAAACTGATAAATATTTTCTATCATTGCTTGTCATTTATATCTTGCTTTGATATACTATGAAGAAAGAGAACGCTAACGGCCTGATAAATCCTCGTTGCGTTTCAGGAGCGAAGAGATTTTCGAGAGCTTAAATTGCACTTATATTCATTAAACGTATATAATGTTTTAGGGTGAAGCCTAAACCGTTTTTATCATATCCTGATAAACACGAAGTATAAAAGGCGGGTATAACCTATAGCCTTATTGCTTAAGCGGAGAGATTAATCCAAATGACTCTGCTTATACTGATACTCATAGAAAACTGCTTATATGAAGCTTGATTATACAGCGAGTGAGATTGATATCGGCATTTCTCACTTTGAAAGCGTATATTCAAATCAAAGCAGATGCATTTGACTGCTTATATAGTGCTTTTAATATAAAATAACCTTTTTTGGAGCTTGATTATACAGCGAGTGCAAAATGCCGATTTCGGCATTTCGCATCATTCAATGGATAATCAAGCTCCTAAAAAGGAATATTTGATGATAAGCGGTATAGCTCTATGCACTCTTATTACCTCATGATGTATCAATGCAAGCTTCATGTACCGATTTTTCAGATTGACTATTAAAGTCAGGCTGCATAATCCATCTGAAAAATCAATTCAATATAAATCATATTGATATATTAAGGATGCTGGTAAATAATAAAACATTAGATGCGCTAAACTATGGCTAAGAAATAAAGGGTGGATTTACCCATTGGAAAAGCTGAAAAATGCAAATCAGCCTCATATTAATAATAATTTGCAACCGATTTTGAGGCCTGATTATGCTCTGAAGGGTGCGAAATGACTGTATCCACATTTCGCCTTAATTGCTTAATACGACCTCAAGATCTGAACTTTCAAAATGAAATACAGTATAGGCAGCCTTTTGTCTAGAGGATTAATGTAAATATCAGCTTCTCCTAATGTACATTTTGAAAAATCACAAAATATCTAACAATATAAACGTGACTTTTGAAATCTGACTTAAAATTAATTGTTAATAGTGTATAACAAACCAAGCAGCAGAGTTTGAATTATAGTTGCAATTCAGTTCATTATACTTAAAAAACATAGACTATTGAAAATATTTCTGCTAGATCGAAAAATGCACATTAGGAGTTAGATCAAAGAGCAGGTTTATTTTTCATGCGCCGAGCATTTTCAGTTTTAGATGCCGAGAAATAAAGCTTTTCATGTTGCTCCTGCATTCCGATTTCATCGAGTTTTAGATTTTTTATGCCCTGTCAGAAAACGCTAATGCGCGTCGGCGCATTATGCGCCAGATAAAATCATGGATTCGATGAAGGCTTTTGCCTTTAGCGCAGTCCAAAGGGGAGAGAACAGTGCCGACAGAGACGGTAAGGCAAAGACCTCGAAATAACGACAGTTCAAGGACAACAAGCAGACGGGTGGAAGATAGCTCATATAAAAGGAATTCATACAGCAAACGCATGATGAGAAAGTTCTTCATGCTGGTGGCATCAATTGTGGGCGCGTTCATTCTTGTAGCGGGAATAGCCATTTTAGCTATGCAGAAGTCTTCAGAGGCCAAAGACAGATTAGCCTTCGAAAACAACGATAATCCTTCTTCAACGGAAGGCGCGAGTTCAATGTCAGTTTCAACGCCAGATCCGGAGCCTGAGCCGACGCCTGAGCCTACAGTGGACTCGCTGCTGCTTCCTCCGGAGAAGACGAATTTTCTTATAGTCGGAGAAGACGCGGGAGAAATGCTGACAGACGTCATACTTGTAGGCTCCTTTGACAGGGAGACTAAAAAGATCAGCATCCTCTCAGTGCCTAGAGACACTTATACGGTCATACCGCAGGCACGCCTTGACAGAATGCGGGAGCTTGGCTTGTACCCCCCATATGACGGGGTTATGAAGATGAACGCAGTCCACAGCTATGGCGGGAAAAAGTATGGAATGATTCTTCTTCAGCAGCAGCTGGAGGATATGATGGGCATAGATATAAACTACTACATCGAAGTTAATCTCCAAGCCTTCAGAGACATAGTCGACATTGTCGGCGGAGTAGACATGGAAATAAGAAAAGGCGGCTACTACTATACAGATCCTTATCAAAATCTAGTCATAGCGGTGCCGGAAGGAATGGTGCATTTGGACGGCGCCACAGCGGAGGGCGTCGTCAGGTACAGGGCTGACTACAGGGATGGCGACATCGATCGCATAGACGTGCAGCATACATTTCTAAAGCTCATGTTTGAGCAAGTGCTGGATAAGGAGCATATCCTGCGAAATGCCTTTGGCGTAGCCAGCTCGGTTATAAGCTACGCCAAAACTAACTTTGGAATCGGAGACATACCCAAGTATGTTCAATACGTAGATGATCTTGATCCAAGATCGATAGAGTTTACGACGCTTCCGGGCAGCCCCACCTACATTGACAATATATCGTACTACTTCGCTGACAAAGCTAAGGTGATGGCGTATGCCAATGAAAATTTCATCGCTAAAGGCGCAACCGCCCACACCTCAAACCCGGGGCTTAACGAAGAAAGTACGCAAAAGCCCAGCGCGGCCCCTAAAACATTGGCTCCCGCCTACTTTGCCTCAAGCTCCAAGGACGCGGCGATACAGGTGCTAAATGGGGCGCAGGTTACGGGCGTCGCCGCGAAATACAAAGACATCCTTACAACAGACGGCTACCAAGTGGCTGATGTAGGAAACTACACCGGATCCTATAGAGCCTACACGCGGATTCTCGTTAAGAAAGAGGGCTTGGGCGAGGACTTGAAAGGCTACTTCAAAGATCCGATCATTTCAGTCGAACCGGGAATGCCCGAGAGATTCGATATCATCGTCATAATAGGCAAGGATGAGGTGGCTTGAGCGCATTCGCCTTAAAATTAATAGCGCTTGCAGCAATGCTGGCGGATCATATAGGGGTTGTCATTCAACCCCTTTTTATTGCGCAATATCTGCGCATGTTCGGACGGCTCTGCTTTCCCATTTTCGCATTTTTAGTTTCCGAGAGCTGCGACAAGACTAAGAACTTGGAAAAATACGCTGCTCGCTTGGGTATATTCGCAATTGCATCTGAGCTCCCTTTCGATCTTTTCATGGGAAACGCAGTTAGAAGGATAGCGGAGCCTCCTTTTATAATAGTTGACTTTAATAGCCAAAACGCGTTATTCACCCTTTTTCTGGGGTGCCTAGCTATTGCCGCGCATAAAGCCTCACAGGACGGCCTCCTCAAGATTTTAAGGCCAGCTGTGATTACTGGAGTCATATCAATGGGATATCTCCTAAAAACAGACTACGGCGCCGCTGGAGTACTATTCATATACATCATGCATATCCTGCCAAATGGCAATAGGCATGCTATGCAGGCGGCGTCGGCTGCCTGCATGTCTTTTTATTTCTACATACTAGTCAAAATGGACTGGATATCCTTATATTATGACTATACGCGCGGATTCTTCCGGCCTCAGACCCTTATCAACCTTCTGAGCTATGCT
The DNA here is from genome assembly GCA_031269465.1 of Clostridiales bacterium. Taxonomy (GTDB): domain Bacteria; phylum Bacillota; class Clostridia; order Lachnospirales; family WQUN01; genus JAISWZ01. Next base: position 21,550 of record JAISZB010000081.1, read on the forward strand.
TATATGAGGCTCTTTTCAACAGTAGAGCCTTTTCATATTAAGCTGTTCGTTTGCTCAGCGCTGGCAAGCGCTTTAATTTTTCTCTATAGCGACGAGCGCGGCAGGCGCCATAAGTGGTTTTTCTACGGCATGTACCCAGCTCATTTGATGCTATTGGCGATTATTTGGATATTCACATCCACTTTGAATGGAATTTGAAAATTAATGCAATTGTTTGCGCTGGACTGATTTAAATTACTTATGCTATAATGGGTTAAGGATTATCGAATTCGACGTTGCGAAACTTTGCGACGCTGGCATTCAAGAACAGCCATGCAGCTTTCGCTCGCCCGTCTGGAGCTGAGCGCTCCGCTTGCTCAACCTGAGCGGCAGTATAATAAAGCGAATGAAATTCGCTTTATTGACTCTAATTCTAAATTTCCGAGCTTGAGGCTCGCCTTGCAGGCCTAAAGCAGATAATCGGTCTTCAAATACGGCGCTTTCGGTTGCGCGCATTGAGAAAGCTGGACTTAAATGTTTGGAAAAAAACGTTTTTTATAATTCTGGAGTTAGCATGGGAAGCATTGCCTTAAGGACGCGCTTGAAATATACTGATTGCATTTGATAATTCTTATGGGGGCTTTTGACCCTGGAATGCGATTGATATCGGCATCTCGCACCGGGAAAGCGGATGAAAATGCTTCATATAGATGCATTTGACTGCAATCTGCATAGCTTGGGCAGTGCATTTAAAAGCGCCGCAATGCTTAAAGGCTGCATTATCTTTGAAAGCGTCCCAAGGCAAGTTAGAAGCCTCGCGACATAGCACTTTAGGAGGGACAATCTTGGGTAGGATCATCGCCATAGCAAATCAAAAGGGCGGAGTTGGGAAGACGACGACAAATATAAACTTAAGCGCTTGCATTGCTCAATCTGGCAAAAAAGTATTAGCCGTCGACATGGATCCGCAGGGCAATACAACAAGCGGCTTGGGCTTGGACAAGAACAAGCTTCAGTTCACAATATACGATCTGCTCTTGGCGCAGTGTTATACTGAAGACGCCATCTACAAGACCTGCGTGGACAACCTCTCTCTGCTTCCAGCAAATATAGAGCTCTCTGGGGCGGAAATTGAACTGATAGGCCGCGAGCACAGAGAATTCATATTAAAATCCATTCTGGACGATTCGAAGTATTTGTACGACTTTATAGTAATAGATTGCCCTCCGTCCCTGAATATGCTTACAATAAATGCGCTGACTGCCGCAGACACGGTTCTTGTGCCTATTCAGTGCGAGTACTACGCGCTGGAAGGGCTGACCCAGCTGATGCATACGATTGAACTTGTACAGAGGCGTTTAAATCCATATCTGAAAATAGAAGGCATAGTCTTTACCATGTTCGACGCCAGGACAAACCTTTCAATGCAGGTGGTGGATGAGGTGAAGCGGCATATGGGCGATAACGTGTACCGCACAATAATACCTCGCAACGTGCGCTTAAGCGAAGCTCCAAGCCATGGAGTCCCTATAACTCTATACGATGAAAAATCAAAGGGCGCTGAAAGCTATTTTTCTCTTGCGCAGGAAGTCATGGCTAAGGAGGCTTGAGAATGGCTACGCAAAAAAAGATGGCTCTAGGTCGAGGAATAACAGCTCTAATACCTGATAGCGAGCCGGTTCCGATAAATACAGGCATTCAAATGATTGATATAAATCGCATAGAGCCTAATAAGCGGCAGCCTAGAAAAAAGTTCGATGACGAGGCCCTTGGCGAGCTTGCCGAGTCCATTAAGCTCTTTGGGATTCTTCAGCCCTTGCTGGTTAAGGAGGAGGACGGTTTTTACTCCGTCATTGCCGGAGAGCGCAGATGGAGGGCTGCAAGGCTTGCGAAACTTAAAGAAGTACCTGCAATTGTAAAAAACTACACGGATCTAGAGACTCTCCAGATAGCTCTCATAGAAAACATTCAGAGGCAGGACCTGAACCCGATTGAAGAGGCTGAATGCTTTAAGAAATTGATAGACGAGTTCTTCTTCAGCCAAGAGGACATAGCTCAAAAAGTGGGAAGAAGCCGCACTTACGTTACATACGCGGTAGGCTTGTTGAATTTGGACTCTAGAATACAGGAATTCATAATGGACGGGAAAATTACTCCTAGCCATGCCAGAGTCATATCTCAGCTTGAAGATCCCGAAAAGCAAGTGTCTTGCGCTGAGTCCATAATTGAAAAAGAGCTGTCTGCTAGAGAAGCTGAAAGAATGATCCTCGCTTATAAAAATAGTCCTTCTGAAAAAGAAAAGCCTGCAAAGAAAGCGCCCGAGCCAGACTTCCTTCGGATAGAAGAGGAGCTTAAAAACCTTTTTGGAACAAAGGTGGTAATACATGATGGAAGAAAAAAAGGGAAGATAGAGATAGAGTATTATTCGAAAGATGAATTGGACAGGCTTTTGCTTCTGTTCAAGAATGCTAGATAGTAGGGGGGGATGTCTATGTTGGATACGGTTAATGAAATGACGATAGTTCTAATATTAGCCGTATGCGTAGCTATACTTTTTATTCTGCTTCTTATACAAATGATATCTTCCTGGAGATTTAAAAGGAAAGTGACGGCATTTTTGGGAGTCGGGGGAAAGAATCGCACTATAGAAGAGATGTTGCTTGAATATTTGAATATAGTTAAAGGAATTGGCGCAGACTACAGCGCTATAACCGGGAAAATAGAAAATCTTGATTCAAGGCTAAGCAAATGCCTGTCAAAGGTAGCCATAATAAGATACAACCCATTTAAAGAAATGGGCGGAGACCTTTGCTTCGTGCTGGCTCTTCTGGATGAGCACAGCAACGGCGTAGTGCTCAACACCATACATAGCCGCGAATCTTCATATACCTATGCCAAACCAGTGAACAACAAGCTAAGCAGCTATAATTTATCAGAAGAAGAGAAGCAAGTCATAGAGATGGCAATAAGAAAATAGTGAATGCCATGACGCTCAAAAATGCGTATTTGCCCCGCATGTGTGCAGAGCGTAAACATGGACAGCCAGCTCAAAATATGTGCATATGAACGCAAACCATTATATATGAAAAGGGAAGGCATTGATATTTGTCTTCCTTTTTATTTTGCCAAAACTTAAATTGTGTTGTATTCTAAAAAAGGCAAGCGTGATATAATGAATAAGGCCAATTTAAACGGTGCGCATTAAATGCAGCTATTTGAGAGCTTTATCAACCCTGTGATCATGTATAATCATGCTCCAAATATGAGCTTCAAGATGCGCTTCGCTGTAGACGCGCACAATGCCACGCCGTTTATGTTGCGTTCAAATCCTAAGATGATCATACTATCTGCTAGGAGGAGTATTTTTGCCGGTTTTGGATATGCCCATAGAAGAGCTGAGAAGCTATATGGGAAGCAGCCCCCGCCCGGTTGACTTTGATTCTTTCTGGGGCGATGCTTTAAAGGAAATGAGAGATGTAGATCCGAAGGTGGAGTTGGAACCCGCAAAATTTAAAGCGCCGGGCGCTGATTGCTTCAACCTTTTTTTTACTGGGGTCGGAGGAGCGAGAATACGCGCCAAATATCTGAAGCCTCATAAGTTTTCAAATCCCATGCCCTGCGTTCTCCAATTTCATGGATATACAGCCTCTTCCGGCGAATGGTTCAGCAAGCTCGCTTTCTTGAATATGGGCATGGCTGTCGCAGCGCTTGACTGCAGAGGGCAAGGGGGAATGTCGGAAGACTCTGGATGCGTAAAGGGAAACACTCAACAGGGACATATCATAAGAGGTCTTAGTGAAAGCCCGGAAAAGCTTTTATTCAGGCAAATATTTCTGGATGCTGCGCAACTTGCGGGAATAGTCATGAGCTTTTCGGAGATTGATGAAGAAAGGATTGCCGCAATGGGAGGCTCCCAAGGTGGCGGCCTTACACTTGCGTGCGCTGCTCTGGAACCCGGGATAAAGCTCATCGCGCCTTGGGTTCCATTTCTCTGCGACTACAAGCGCGTATGGGAAATGGATCTTGATGTAGACGCTTATCTAGAGTTGAAGAAATATTTCAGGATGTTTGATCCGCTGCATGAAAATGAAAGCGAGATCTTTACGCGCCTCGGTTACATCGATGTGCAAAATCTTGCCGGGCGCATAAAGGCGGAAGTCTTGTGGGGCATTGGACTTCTGGACAGCATTTGTCCGCCTTCAACCCAATTCGCTGCGTATAATAAAATAAACTCAAAGAAAGAGATGAAAGTATACCCTGATTTTGGCCATGAAGGCCTTAGCGGCTTTGAGGATCTGGCATATCAATTTATATCCCGATTATGCTGAGCGCATAGCAGAAACGGAGGTTCGCGATGTACGATTTCAAAATAGCCTCTCCCAGCTCAAAGGTATGCGTGGATATATACTTGGAGGATGGCAGATTGGCATACAGCATAGCATCGGAAGGAAAGCTGGCCGTTTCCAGATCTCCGCTTGGCATTAAGGCCGCTGGCTGCGATTTCACAAATGGCCTGGCGTTTATTAAAGCTGAAGAGTTTTCTATAAATGAAACGTATGTTATACCTGCATTCAAAAAAAGCGAGTGTTTGAATAGGTGCAATGCTTTTGAACTTTTTCTTGAAAAGGAAGGCAAGACACTAAAAGTTGAAGCAAGGAGCTACGACGATGGCGGAGCCGTTCGTTTGACCATTCTCGGAGAAGGCGCAACAATTATTGATAAAGAGACGACAGGATTTTCCGTTCCTGCTTCCGCATCAAATATTTATGCCCAAAAGCAGCTGTTTTCATATGAAGATCAATATTCTTCCGTTCCTAAAGAAGATTTGTTCCAAAATACATTGGCTTTTCCAATCCTTCTGCAAATAGGCCCTGCTCATTATGCGCTATACTGCGAAGCTCCAATATATTCAGGCTGTTATTGGGGATCGGCCCTTTTGGCGGGTAAAGAGGATAAAGCGCTTTTAAATGTAGTCAAGCCAGTGGACCAATTGGATCCATTTGAAACGTCTCTTCCGTTTTCAACTCCTTGGAGAGTTGCTTTAACTGGAAGACTCAATGACATAGTTGCCTCAAATCTGCTTGAGAACTTGAATCCGCCCCCAATCGCTGAAGACATGAGTTTTGTCCTTCCTGGAAAAGCCGCCTGGAGCTGGATGACTGAAAACAATTCCCCTTCTAACTCAAAAAGGCAGAAAGAATACATCGATTATGCATCGGAAATGGGATTCGAATATTCGCTTATCGATGCTGATTGGCCTGGCAATATAGATGTCAAAGAGATGGTTTCATATGGCGCGTCAAAGAATGTAAAAGTATGGATATGGGAGCATAGCAAGAACTTCTTAAACGCGGAGGATGCTCAAAGGAGCATGAAGCTGTGGGCATCTTGGGGTGTAGCAGGAATAAAGGTTGACTTCTTCGAATCGGATTCAAGCGAAACTATTCTTCACTATAAGATGATTGCGGAAGTAGCGGCGAGAAATAGGCTGATGCTTAATTTTCATGGTTGCTCAAAACCAACTGGAACCAGCAGGGTTTGGCCTCACGTGCTTAGCTTCGAAGCTGTAATGGGTGGAGAATATTTTCAGCATTACTCTAATTTCCTGCCTATGGGTCCGGATGCAGCTCATAACTGCATGCTTCCTTTCACGAGAAACGCGGTAGGGCCTATGGATTATACTCCGGTAATTTTCAGCACTTACAATACAGCGACTTCAGATGCGCATCAATGCGCATTGCCGATCATTTTTACTAGCTATATTCTGCATGTGGGGGAAAAAGCTGAAATAGTTATTAACCACTCATGCAAAAACTTTCTAAAAAGGATACCCGCCTCATGGGATGAAACATATCTTATCGAAGGCTATCCAGGTTCGCATGCGACGATTGCAAGAAGAAAAGCGCGGGAGTGGTTCATCGCCGGAATCTGCGCAAAGAAACCGAGAAATGCCAAAATCACGCTAGATTTCATAGAATGCGGAAGTTATGAAGCAGAGCTTTGTTCAGATGACTTGGAAGATGAGTTGCCTTTCGACGCAGCCGAGGGAGCTCTACCCCATGCGACGGATGAGCTGATGTCGCGGCTTAAAAATGAGATGGGCAGAAATACGCTTCATTCTCATAACATGCATGAAGTGCAGATAGAGGCTTTCCAAGTTAATAGCGGTGAGTCTCTTATCATTCCTATGTGCGCGAATGGAGGGTTTGCAATGAGAATCTTCCCGACATTAAGTAATACTGCATATATTTGATGCATATGAAACTTCACGCTATATAAATTTTACTCAATTTTAAATATAGGCATAAGATGAATTTCTGAATTGTTCTAGCACGGATTTATCCGAGAAAAATAGCCTGAAATATATAAAGGGTGAGACGGCATCCTAAAAAACGGCTAAGGCATACGCCTTGGCCGTTTTAGGCATTCGAAAGCATTTCAAGGAACCTGTTTTAAGGGCATCTTCCAAAGATTGCGTAGCTATTTGGCGAATTGAACTTCTCGCCCGGAAATATAGCTAAGAGACCTGGTATGAAAATGCCTGAAATGCACTAGAGGTGTGGAAGAGTGCGATGGGATGAGACCATGATGCCAATTAACACGCATAAACCGAATATAATGAATAAATAGTGTATATTCAGTTTTGTAAATTATTTTCTCAAGCTTGTGTCGTCCACGTCAATCTTGTTCACGGCGTAGACTTTGTAGGTACCCGAGAGCCGTATTTTGTCGTATAGGTCAGTTTGTCGCCTGTTTTGAGGTCTTTGACGAAGCTAAAATATCCGCTGCTTCCGCGATTATGCCCCGCCAAGCCTACGTTGCCGTCCCAAGCGGAGGTGTAACTGAAATGCCCCGCGCCTTTTGCGAGATTGGATAAATCCTCACCCTCATAAACTTTGACGGTCTTTCCGGTGCGCTCCACATATAGAGTGCCGATACTGCCGTCCTCATAATACCAAGGTGCGGTATTCGCGTTAGCGGTCTGCGATGTAGACGGCAAGAAGCCGCCGTTTGTGCCGTCGCTCACACCCGAACTGCCCGGAGCGTAGCTTTCATTGCCCACAGGCGGCAGTTCCTGATTGACGGGAACGGAGCCGCTTTCGGGCAGATTGTCGTGATATGGGCTTGACGGGTCGGTCGGAATGTTGCCGCTCCCGTAGAAATAAGGCGGTGGCAGGAACGCCGCGTCCTTGTTACGGCGGGTGTTTGTACTCATCGGGTCAGGCGTGACGGGTTCGTCTGTGCTTGTGGCGTGACCGAAACCGTCAAGAGTGCTGCCGCCGCTCTCAAAGCCGTAGTCAGCCGCGAGCGCCGGAATGGTTGTCGTTGCTATCATTATCAGCGCCAACATCAGTGTTATCAGTTTTCGCATTGTCAGGTTTCCTCCATTTCTTTTTGATGAAATACCACGCGCCGCCCATCAGCACGGCGCAAATTGGGATTATGACCAACAGCCAGCCGTTTGAATTGCCCTCGGAATCGCCTGTATTATCATCGGGCGATACCGTCGTCGCAGGTTCGGTAGGTGTCGGAGTATCAGTAGGCGACGGTGACGGCGTGAGCGTAGGCGTTGCGGTCGGGGTATTAGTAGGTTTCCCGGTCGGTGTGACCGTTTCAAGCGGCGTTCTGATTTCCTCGCCGATGAAATACGCCGTGTAGACCGTCTTGCCCTGCGTTAGCTTTGCCAGAGTGCCGTTATACTCGGCAGTGGTGACGTAGCCCGCCACTTTGGTTGAATACCCTGTCGCCGTATAGGACGCGATTGCTGTGTAATACTCCGGCAGGGATTTATAGTCCACCGCGACGGTATTTCCGGCTTTCCAGTCCACGCCCGCGAGATTGTAGGTCTTGCTCTTTTCCGTGACGGTTTTCGGCACAAGCGACGTGTCATTGGTCGATAAATGCGGGTATTCACGAGTCGGTTTGGGCGTTATTTGCGAGAGCAGTGTTCGTCTGCTCCGGTGTGCTTTTTGCTGCTTGACGGTTCGGTTCTTCTCCGAAAAAAGCGTGGTTGTCGAGTTTCTGAAAGCCCGCGCTGTCAACGTAATACGCCGACACATCTCCTCTCCATTGCAAGACAATCACATCGCTAACCGATACGGAGCACCCGGTGTAATCGCTCGGCTGATTGGTGTTGAAGTCCTGAAAAATCTTATGCAGATTTGTCAGTGTGTCGCGAATATCAAGTGCGCCTGTATAAACGAGCTTGTAATTGCTGCGGTCTACGCCAGGCCCAAGAGCTTCGAGTTCCTTCATCGGAGCGAAGCGGAAATTGCGGCTTTCGTCAATATCGTCGCGTATCTGATAGATGCCGAATTTGCTGGTGTTCGAGTACAGCAAATCGGCTTCGCGGCTGCCCTCGCTATTGCGAACAACTTCTTTCACGGCTTCAATGTCAAGAACCGCCTGCCATTCCTCACGCTCAATACCGAACAGCCCGTCGAATTTCTCGATTTCCTCGCGTTCAAACGCCATAGCTTCGGTGTTGTCCGGATAGAGCAAATAGATAGTGCGGTCAGCGTCCCAGAGTTCCAAAGCCTTTTGCTGCGACAGGGGCAACAGTTCCTCTGCGGTATAGCCGTAGGCGTTCATATCGGCGATGGAGCAGTTCGGGTCAGGGAGCAATTTGCGATTATCAAACTCAATGCGCGTCCTCTCGTTGAGTATAGACTTGCCAATGTCGCGTTAGGTCAGCCCATGCGTGTCGCTTGCACGGACTTCCGCGAGTTTGGCTCGGATTTCATCGTCGGTCACGTCAAGCACCTTGCCGACGCTTTGGATATATCCGTTGATGTTGGCGATGAGGCCGCGGTCGTTATCGAGCGTTTCCGGCGGCGTGTTGAAGATTTTCTGCTCCGGCTGCGTAACCGACACGCTCATGCCACAGGTTCGCGTGATATGCTCAATCTCGGCTTTTATATTGTCGGGCAAGTCCTTCTCGCGCCAAGTGATTTGCCTGTCGGGGTCGATGTGCGCGAGCGACACATAATCACCGTCACGTTCCTCCGCTCTGTTCCAAACGGACAGACCGTTGCCGAGATGCCCGTAATTGATGTCATACTGTTTTTCAGACTCCGGCAAAATTTCATTGCCTTTATCGTCGAAACGGATTTCGGTTTCCTCGCCGTTCTGTATCAGGTGCGCCTTGACTGGCAAATGCCCCTGTTGTTCGATGTTATCAAGCCATTGCCCGACAAATTCATTGATTTCCCGCAGCAAGTGCGGCAGGGTCATCTCACGCCCGTTGCCGTCAATGCTGTGACCGATGCCGTCCTCCCCGATACGCTGATACAGCGGCGGCATACTCTGCTCAAACTCCACCGCCGTTATTGTCATGGCATCGCGGTTGACTTCAAATGTCACCATCGGGTCGTACATCAAATCGCCGTTCATTGAGTAGGTCTGCATGACCGATATGCGGCTGTCGCCCACCCATTCAACGGAAAGCGGCTCAAACCCGGAGGATTCAATCCGCAAATAACTGTATTCGCCACTTGCGATTTTGGGGAACATCCCGCGAACTTGTCGTAGATTTTGTTTTCCATACCCGTTTTCATCATCTCTTTTTTTGCCGCCGCGATTCCGTTGTCCACGGCTGAAAGCTCCGCCCGCAGCGTGGCAATCGGCGTTCGCTTGATTTCCTCCTGCAATTTGCTCACGGCATGAGAGAACGTGGTGGAAATCTTCACGCCTTTGGGCAACCAGACCGATATTCCGCTGCCTTTAAGCTGAAACGCTTTGAGGTTGCGGTTAATCCAGCCTTTTGTCGCAAGAGGCGCATCCACTTTGTAGAGTTCAAACAGGGCGAGCAAGCGGGTTCTTGTCGCGGTAATGGTCAATCTCGACTGTCACCTTGTCGCCGTTCATAATACCGTTTGCCATCTCGTCCAAGTTGGCGTTGAAGATTTGCTCTCGCTCCCGTTTTAGCTGTTTCTCCTGCTCCAAGCGTTCTTTGCGCTCCTGCGCCCGTTCCTTTTCGCGGGCTATGCGGATTGGCTGGTTGTGCTTCTCCGCGTCATCAATGCGGTTGCAGATTGCCGCATGGGTAAAATCCGCCCAATGCGCCGGGTCTTGCAGACTGTTCTCGAAACTCTCCCGCGCCGCCGCGAAGTACGCGTCAATGCGCTCCTCCGTAACCTTGCTCGGATGGTCTGACTGCTGTATGCCAAAGTAGCCAGCGCCGTAGATGGCGATTAGCTTGCCGCTTTCGGTCGGCAGATAGTGATAGGGTTCGCTCAGCCCGCTCATTTCGCGGGAATAGACAGGGTATTTGCCGATGGGCGGCTCAATCTTGACGCGGGCGCGCTTTGCAGTGCGTTCCAAGTTGCCGTCATCGTTATATAGAAGCGGCATCAGGACATAACTACCGACCGGGCGCGTTCGGCAACATGGACACGCGGCTGTTCCTTGGTGGTTCGGAAAAAACGACTTTGAAAGACCTCTCTGAATCGCTCGGTAAGGAGACCATCGTGCGCCCGTAAGGGTGTATGTTAAAACCCGCCATTAGCAGCGGTAGGCAAAGGTATAAAAAGAAAGGATGGTGAAATTTTACTGCCTATCATCTCATGACTTATCCGTGAGGGGAAACCCTCTGGGGAGTGTAGCATGTCGTTGCCGTAAAGACGGATATTCAGCAGGCTTGATGATAATCAGCCTGTCCGTTAAATCTTCGTCTAAGCCTTTCGGGATACAATCGGCGGCGGTAAGCGTCACGGGCTTCTCGCCCAAGAGTGACCGCTCCGCTTCTATGAAGTCCAAGAGCATTGCCTGCCGTTTGATAAACTCCCTCACGGCTTCGAGATAGTCGGCGCTTACCTCAACTGCGGTCGCTTCCTCAATGCCGAACGGGTTGTCCCGGTTGACTGTGCAGACCATATACGGCTCGGCGGCGGTCGGGTTTTCGGCGAATACCACGTCGCACCCAGCGAAGTGAAAGCTGCTCTTTTCGATATATCCGCTAATATTGCGTTTCTCGTTGTCCGTATGCTCCGGCGTAGGCTCATTTCTTGTAATTCTTCTCTGGGGTGTTCGATAAGCTCCGCGATTTTGTATTCAACAGCTTCAATAAACTCATCAACACGCTCATCGTCATACGGCGCGTTATTAGGATTGTCGAGGTCATAGAGCGGTATCGGGTTCAGGTCATAGAGTTCGTGTAGCGGTTCGCCCTGTTGGAGAAGGTAGTCGATGGCGTTTTGCGAAAAATGACCGATATTGTCCTCAAAGGCGTTCAAAACGGCGCTAAATTCGCCTTCGTGAAGATTGCCCCACGGTTCGCAGTTGTACTCTGCACGGAGTCTGGCGCAAAACACTTTGTCGTGAACGTAAGAGAAATCGCCGTCCGCAAAGTTTGCGCCTGTGAATTTGACCGCATAGGGGTCGTGTTCGCGCTGGCTTTTGAGAAAGCTGTCGGCGGTATCGGCGGGGTATGGGTAGCAGACTTGCCAGTCGCCGTATGCGCTGTCGTGGGTTATGATAAACGGCGTACTCTTGTCGCCGTCAGTTACAAGCGGCATAATCTCTTGGATTGCCGCGCTGAAATCTTTCGCCATAAACTAACACATCCCTCGCTCCGGAACAGGTTCGTGACCGTCAACCGGGCTTGCGTTCCGCTCCGCTTCCTGATTGAACTGCTCCAAGCGTTCGAGCATTGACTGTTTTTTCGTGTCGTTGTCGTCTTTCGGCGTGTTATTTATGATGCCGTAAATCTGGTTGTAGTTGCCCTCAACGGACATCTCCGCGTTGCGCAGGCAATTGAAGATTGAAAAATCCTTGCCCTGCCGCTGCCTTGTGTAGTTATGCGCCATATTGCATTGCCTCCTGCCTGTTTATAGGTTTCAGTTAGCCCTTGTCGGTAAAAATGCCGCCCTCCATATCCGCGAGCCTGCGCCCGTATTCGGCACGGTCAATCGGGTTGCTGACAATATGCACCGCATGGTTCGGGTTGCCGAGGTGGTAGCGCCCCAATGCCTCGGCGTTGTGGATAAAGGGAAACAGAATATATTCAGCGTTCATCTCTTTGCCTTTCCGGGAGTAAACTCCATCTTGAAATTGTCGTACTTGCCGCCGTCATCGTCGAGCGACACGACCGCGCTGTACGTCTTGCCTGTTTTTTCCGAGTAGAGGTCTTTTAGCGCAACCTTGCCGTCAGCGAGCAGTCTTGTGACAATCGCGGCGGTCAGAGGTTTTTTCTTTGCAGTCCAAAACTTCGAGTCTTTCCATAGCTTGAAACCGCAATCGCGGCTGTCGCAGAAAAAGCCTTTCACGCCCTCGCGAACGGCACAGCCGCAACGCGGGCATTTGCCGATTGCGGCGATTTTCTTCTTGGCTTCGGGGAACAGAGCCGAATACTCCGGCTTCGGTGCGGTATTCGATAGTACGATAGCTTTGACATACGCTTCGATACCGCTCATAAAGTCGGTTTCGGCGAGTTCGCCACGCTGAACCTGCAAGAGTTTGTCCCCCAATCTGCGGTCAGTTTTGCCGAAGTCAGCGAAGTCGGCAGAACCGCAACGAGATTTTTGCCCTTGCCCGTGGGCAGAAGATTTCGCTTTTTACGCTCCGCAAGCCCCGATTTTATGAGCTTTTCCAATATCGCGGCGCGTGTGGCGGGAGTGCCAAGCCCTTTACGCTCCGCTTCATCAGGCATATCTTCCGCACCCGCCGTTTCCATCGCCGCGAGGGTGCTGTCCTCAGTCAAGTGCGGTTTCGGCTTGGTTGTTCCTTCTTTAACAATCACCGCGATACTGTCAAAAGTCTGACCTTCTGACAGTTCCGGCAAGGCGTTATAGTCGGAGTCACCGCTATCGTCATCGGTCTCAGGCTTGTTTTTCAGTGTTGCCCTGAATTTGTCCTCAATCGCCCTCCAACCGCTGTCGATAACGGTCTTGCCTTTGGCGGTAAAACTGTGTCCGGCGCAGTCGAGCGTCGCCGTGACCGCTGTATAGATGTGTTTCGGGGCGGTCGCGGTCAACAGACGAACGATAACAAGATTGAGGATGTCCTGTTCGCCTGTCGGCAAGACCGATGTGTCGGTCTTGGTAATTTCGGCGGTTGGTATGATTGCATGATGGCCGGAAACGCGTTTATCATCTGTAATGCGCTCAATGTCCGGCTTGTAGGTTTCACCGTTGGTGTATGATGTTTTGAGTTGTAGCCAAGTGGCGATGGCGCTCACGCTGTCGAGCATATCGTGGGTAATGTATCGCGAATCGGTGCGCGGGCTATGCCGAAGAAATAAATATTCCGATATTTTGGATTTGTTAGAATAAAAACGAGGTAATATCTGCGTTTATGCAAACATTACCTCGTAAACAACGGAATAAATAATCATGCTAAGCCTGATAATTGCAGAATCATTTCTTCGTAATCTTCCCAAATTGCAGGCGGTTCAGGCGTATCATTTTGCGAAGCATTCGCCTTTATCATTGCCTTTCGCTTCATTTCTGTGTCGGCGGAAGCGTATATTTTTGTAGTTTGTATATCAGCGTGACCGAGATACTCCGCCAGCATTATGCGAGGCATACCCTCGCGGTAAAAGTGCATGGCCCTTGTGTGGGGGCATCATGTGCGGGGTTATTTTATCGGGAAATTCCGGACAAGAAGAACGTGCCATTTCGCCATACTTTCTCATGAAAGCCGCCACTGTGTCCGCAGACATAGGATTTCTCTTGTTGTGAATAACGGTATAGAACAACAACTCGTTGCCTTGCGCTGAAGGTTCGGGATGAAATGCCTTCAAATATCGTGCGCAATGCAAAACCGTTGTCTGCAAAAGCGGTGTTAATCGCGGTCTTTTCCCCTTGCCCATCAGAAATATATCCGGATGAGCGGTGTTTAAGCGTAAATCACGCACTTTGAGTTGTAAAATTTCACTACACCGCGCACCTGTGTCATACAGCAATACCATGAAAGTTAGGTCGCGAAGCCCTAAACGGCTTTTTTCATCCGGCTACGCTAAAAAAACTTGTAAGGCTGTTTCGGAAAGACAGTCCGCAATTTTCCCTTCCGCTTTAGTTGCTTTTATCTTTTTGTCGATTTCCTGGCTAAGCGCAATTAGTGCGCAATCCCGGTCGGCGGCATATCGGAAGAACGAGCGTATTGCGGTTATCCGTTGGTTTATCGTGGTTGTGCCGCACTTTCTGTTATGCTTTAGCCAATCGAGATATTCATAAATTAAATCCGTGTCAAAAATGTTAAAATCAATTTTGGTAAGTTTGAGATTTTTCGATTCACGGAGAAACGCTATCAACAATTTCAATGTGTCGCGATATGATTGAACTGTGTGTGGACTGCGCCCTCTGCGATTCGGCAGATAATCCGTAAGGAAGTCGCGTACTGCTTTGAAAAAACTATTCACACAGCCACCTCCGGAATCAATTTTTCCAATGCGGAATAATCTGCTCCGGACATTTCCGAAAATACACCCGGTACCAAATGGATGTAATAATAGGTGGATGTGATGCTCACATGACCCATATATGCACTGAGATACGGAAGTTTTGCGTCCATATCTTCCCCAGCGCGCATCCATTGATACAATCTATGCGTAGCGAAAGAATGTCTCAAAAAATACGAACGTTCGTATTTCCTAAGTAACACGCACCTAAATAAAATCCGAACCTTTCATGCAGAAGCAATGCTTTCTACATATCCGAGCAAAAAAGGTTCGGATTATAAACTTATGACTTCAGTTGCCTAAGTCCGCAAACGTCGTCAAGCGACTTGCCGGAAGCTGTCCAATGCTTTGGTGCAGCCTTATCATTCTCGTCTTCAAGGGTCGCAAGCGCTTTCGCCTCCTGTTCTGCAGTGATGTCCAGATAGACCATCGTGGTTTCGAGTTGCGCGCGGCCGAGCAGGAATGAAATTTGCACAATATTCACACCGTCCTCAAGCCAATGCGAAGCCTTTGCGCGGCGAAGCTGATGAGCGTGAACATCTAACGGGACGTCTTTGCGCCGCCTATGAGCCGCAGCCGCATGTTTTTTTAACTGCTTATTCACCGCATTCTGACGCATCCGGCCGCCGCAGCCTTTGTTTCTCGAGTAAAACACATACGAACCGGGCAAGGGGCTGTCGCCGCGGGCGTCTCGAATATACGCCTTCAAGCGGGCAGCGGTTTTGGGCAGTAGGTACAGTGTGCGTATTTTATCGCCTTTGCCGATGACCGTGATACAAGGCTTTTTCTCGTTTATATGCAAATGTTCGATTTTCAGCGGCAAAATCCCACTTATTCTCGCTGCAGTCCCGTACATCGCCGCCATCAACGCAACGTCCCTGCGACCGGCCTTTGCGGAGACATCCGGAGCCTCCGGCAAAGCCAAAGCAGCTTCTTTGCTCATTCCAACGACTTTGGGCGCTGCAGTTTTGCGGCGGCCAATTTGTGAAGCCGCTTGAGAAAGGCAAAGGCACTTCACATCTTGTTCGCCGAGATATTTTACGAACGCCCTGAGAGACGCCAGGCGCACATTGCAGGTTTCCGGCGGGTCGCCACGTTTATCTCTCAGCCACACCGGCCGCGATTCAATATTCTCCGCGCTGAAACAATCGGCGCGCAAATTTCCGCCGTTGATGCTCTTTTCGGATTCGAGGAAAGCTATATGCAGCGTTAACGCCTCGCCGCAAGATTTAACGGCATGCCCGCTTTTTGTTTTCCGGCTCGGCATGCAGACATTGAGGAAGGCGTTGATGTATAGCGCGATTGCCGCGGATTCCTTAGCAGCTCTCATAGCACGCCTCCGGAATCGCTTCGTCCTCATTCGCATGCTCCGCCAATACGTCGGCAAGCCTCGGGACAAGCGAATAGCAGTATTTTGCGCTTTCAACCGCGCTGCGCCCCATGCTCTTGCCGAGCGTGCGCAGTTTTTGATGAAAGCCGAATCCGTCGTCGGTCCATCTGTTGATGTTTTCAATGGCATAGTTGTGGCGGAATTCATACGGAACGGCGCGGCTGCTGTTGTTTTTCCCCCACATCTTCTTAAAATTTACCGGCGCCCACTGTTTTGTGCGGCGCTTGCCGTCTCTTGCCGGGAAGAAATGCAGTCGATTCGGATGCATTTTGGCTATCGCCCTGTCGCAGTCCCGCATTAGTTTCAACATTGATTCGCGCACAGCAATGAAATGCCGGCCGCGTCCTTTTGAATGCTCAATATTCAATACACCATTAACGAGGCTGACGTCATTTTGGCGAAGCATTCTTGCCTCGTTTGCGCGGATGCCGCTGCTGTGCAAAAGCCGGAAGAACACCGGTACAGCAAGCCGTCTGGAAATCTGCCCCTCGGTTTTTGAATAGTTCGCGATAGAGTCGCACGCATCAAAAAAGCTGCAGAGTTCCATTTCTGAAAATGCGTGCGGGATATATGTCCTCGCCTCTTTTCGCGGAATAATCGGAATTCTGACATCTGTCATCCCGCGTTTGCGCAAGTAGCGAACGAAACTGACAACCGCGCAGATGCGGAAACGGCAGGAATTGTTGGCTTCGGTTTCTCGTTGGCTGCGCCAAGCGTCAAGCATTTCCTGTGCGGGAACTTCAACGTCTGCGCAGCTTGACGCGCAATGCCCGTCAAAAAGGGATAGATGCAGGTTGCAGTTTTCACTCCAACGTCCCGGCGCCAATCGATACTGCTCAAATTCTTGCATTAGCGGCGCAATTTTGGAAGTATATTCACGCATTCGCAAACACCTCCATCCTAAGCGGGAACCGCTCAATGCCGAGGGCGAATTCTTTCAGATGAACGAAGTCCGCGCTCAAATAAGTTTCCAGTGAATCCGGCGAAGCATGCCCGGCAATCTTGCTGATAATTGGCTGCGAAATGCCATTGCCAAGGAGGCCGGCAGCCAGTCGGCGCCTGAAAATATGAAACCCTTTGCGCTCACTCTCGTTTTGGCGGATTCCCGCCGCAGCCATAATCTTGGCGGCGATATTGCCGGCACTGCTCTCCGCAAGCCGTCCATACGGGCGGTTCTCGGACAGAAATACGAATTCAGAGCCATTCTTAGGGCGTTCCGATTCGGCGCAGTCGTAGATTGCGTTTCCAACCGAAGCGGCAGGCGGCAGTTCAAGCGGCACGGCAGCCTTTTGTTGACAAATGCTGAGTTTCTCCGATTCGAGGTCAACTTCATCAATCTTCAGTTTGGCGATGTCGCAGCAACGAAGCCCGTAGACAAGCGCTAATATGCCGGCTGCTTTATCCCGCAAAGACAAAGCTGAGTCGGACTTAGCCAGTACACGCTTAATCTTTGCAACTTCCTCATCAGTCAGATATTGAATGTTCTTGCGTGTTTCCCGCAGTTCCGGCAAATAGGCAATTAAGCGGTTGTAAAGCTCAGGATTTGCCGGTATATTCGCTCTGAACACCGCCGCGACTGTCTTCTTGCAGCTGCAACTGCGGCGCAAAGTGCCATCCTGATTGAGAAACACGGGGATTATTGATTTTTGTGTGATTCCCTCCGGAACACTGATTCCGGCGCACTGCAATTCATACAGAAAGCTTGCGCCGCTGCTGAACCCGCCGTAGATTGTGCTGCTTTTCTTTACCCCTCGCCGTTCCTCATAGGCTTGATACGTGTCCATAACACCGTGGAACTCCGGCGAGAGAAATTGATATTTGCCGCGGGTTTTGATTTTCTGGCGAGTCCGATCATCAGGATATTCTCCACGCAGAGCAAAACGCTCTATGATTCCGAGAAATGTCAGTCTGCAGCGCAGACCGTCTTTTGATGTTGTTCGCGCTGTGCAGTATTGATAAACGTCGCTGTACGAATCCAAAGACGAGATTTCAGGGTTTGAAAGAATGACCTTTATTTGTCGTTCCAACCGCTCAACATAGTAGTGGTTGTACCCGTGTTCTTTCATATGCCGGATGAGTTCAGGATATTTTTCCCGTAGATTTTGTATATTCATAATGATACACCTCCGCCGAGATTGTACCATGCAAATATGTGAAATATGTGGTGTTTGAAATATAAAATACGCACCTTTGAATGGCTGTAATATTGATAGTTACGGAAGAACTAAGAAAGGTTCGGATTTTATTTAGGTGCTTGTTACTCAAAAAATACGAACGTTCGTATTTTTTGAGACATCGGTTCGCATCGGCGGTTTTGCAAAAATGGCCGAGCGATGGGAAAGATTTGTACGCGATGCTACCGTATTCGCAGGCATATATGGGTCATGAAAATTTTTCACATGCGGCATATTGCATTCATCTTCCGCCGGATGATTTATTAAACTCGCCGGGTATCGACTGGAGCAGTATAGATGAAGCAAATCCGGAGGAGGATGTATGGAGAATATGAATCGTTGTTTTCTTTTGTGAGAGCTTATCTCAAACAATGCTTGCCGCATGAACGCAAATTTGGCGAAAATACAATAAGGCCATACAAAAAAGCTCTTGATTTATTATTTGCTTTCGTTAAAGTTCAAAAAAATATGCCACTCTCCAAAGTTGCATTTGAAATGATTGACAGGAATCTGCTGTCCGAATTTCTCGACCATCTTGAAAAACAGAGAAATTGCTCCCAAAAACGCGCAATCATCGGCTGAGTTGCATCCGTGCCTTTTACGCCTATGCCGCCGAGAATGACATAACCGTTATTGCTCATTATGAGGAAACCTTGAAAGTGGATTATGCCAAGGTTTCCGAAAAACTGGTTGAACACATGAGTGAAGATGCCGTAAAAGCGGTGATAGCGGAAGCCGGCACATCAACGCGCAAAGGTCTTCGGGATATGTTTCTTATGTTGTTCCTGTACAAAACGGGAGCAAGAATAGAAGAAGCTCTGAACATCAAGCTCCGCGACATTCAATTTGGAAAAAGCCCG
>JAISZB010000096.1 GCA_031269465.1 Clostridiales bacterium
GCGACGATGCAGCAGAATCCCGACAAGATGGGCTACCAGGGAATGCTTAGCGCCGCGAAGATACTTGCCGGAGAGTCCATCCCGGCCTCAGAGAAGGACGTCGATACCGCAGTGTCGGTATTGACAAAGTAACTCAAGAGTTTTCTTAAGGACAAAGGTTTCAGAGAGTGAGTATAATTGATAAGTAAAAACGCTCTTTTATTATTTCTTGATAGTTTTGCCTGTCATATTTCTCTCGTCTTGAAGAAATGCACTTCAGAAGACCCTCCAATTGATTTTAAGCTGCGCATTATAAAGGCGCATTGAAATCAATTGGAGGGAGAAGAAATGCTTGCGATCAAGAGCTTATCCTTAATAGTGAAAGACCTCTTCGGAGCGCTCGAGGTTTCAAAAAACTCTTGCTTTCAGTCATTTGCCTTATCGCTAATAAGCTCTTTTAGCACGCAAAATCAAAAAGTTTTTTCTTTCTCGCACTTGTCTAGCTTTAGACATGCTGACGCGCATCGGAAAGATCCGATTTAGGAGTGTAGGATTATGAAGGAGTTTCAATGGTTAATCCTTTATCGGTTCATGGTCTCGCATCGGCATGGTTCCAAGCCTAAAGCCAACAAAACTCTGAAAGAGGGTAATTTATTTGCTGAAGAAACGCTTCTGGGCTCTCATTTTAGCCTTCATTCTGGCTTTCAGCTGCTTTTCCGCCGTCGGCGCCGCGGAAAGCGGGTCGGACTATGCAGGCCACTGGGCCCAACAAAGCATTGATTACTGCATTGAGCGCGGATATATGGTAGGGTACGGCAACCAAATATTCAAGCCTAACGCCGAGATCACAAGGGCGGAGTTTTCTCTGATGCTTTGGCGTTCTCTGGAATCTCCAAGGGCATCCAAGTCCTCCCCGTTCGTTGATGTAAAATCTGACGCGTGGTACAAAGACGCAGTGGATTCGCTGTATGAATTGGGCATCACATACGGCTTGGATGAAACGCATTTCGGCCCTGATGTCGGCCTTACGCGCGAAATGGGAGTCGTAATGCTCGCAAGAGCCTACAAAGTCCCAGATGCGCTGGACAAAAACTCCTATTTGGAATTTGTTGATGGAGCGAGCATATCCGATTGGGCCAGAGCTTCCGTCGCGGCCTATTATGCAAAAGGATTCGCTTCAGGAAACGAAAAGAAGGAATTCTCTCCATCCAAGCGTTTGACCAGGGCTGAAATGGCATCTCTGCTTTACCGCATAGTTGAAGCTGCGGAAAATGGAAACGCAGCTAGGCCCGCCACATGGAAAGAAGCGACGCCGACAGCGACAGTTTCGGCGACGCCGACAATCGCAGTTTCGGTGACTCCGACGCCTACAGCATCCCCGAATTGGCCGACTCCAATTCCTCCAAGCTACAGCGGCGGCGGAACTTACATTCCACCGGCATCAACGCCTACGACTGCTCCATCCTCGCCAACAGGCACCCCCGCGGCAACGCCAACACGCACTCCAACGCCAACCGCGCCTGCCTCCCCTACTGAACCTGCGGAAGCGCCGTCGCCGTCGCCTTCACCTAATCCGTCGCCCTCGGCTACCCCGTCGCCCACAGAAGCTCCCGTAAATTTGGCTTTCAGACGCGCGGCATGGCATTCAAGCGCGCTCAACTATGAAAATACCGGACATTTAACCACAGATGGAATCATCGGCGAGCTTTCACCAAACCGCATAGACTATACCTCGGAAGTATCCACCCCCAATATGTGGGGAGGAGTCGACATAACATACGGAACTGGCCAGTTTACGGATGAAACGCCCGTTTACAGCGAATGGATAAGCAAAGGAAGCGGCGAGGAATGGGTCTATATCGATCTCGGAGCGCAAAGCGATATAGAAAGCGCAACCGTAAGCTGGGGCGCGGACTACGCCGAATCTTATGACATTCAAATTTCAAGCGACGCAAAGGCTTGGACCTCGATTGCGGCAGGCATCGAAGGGGCGCAGGACGAGGCGGTCGAAACCGCCCTTAGCGCAAGCGCCAGATACATACGCGTGCTTTGCTCGTCTTCATCGGGTTCAGGGTATTCGATCAAAGAAATAGAAGTGAAAGGGTACAACGATTTAGAGCCGTTCGCAGCTTCCCCTCTTCCCGAGCCTGAGGCGGATGGAACGCAGTATCTGAGAGGCGGCAACTGGAAGTTGCAGCGCGCTTCTGAAGTGGACGCGGACGGCGCTGTTCTCTCCGGTCCAGACTATGACGATTCGCTTTGGCTTGCGGCTGAAGTTCCAGGCACTATTCTGACATCCTACCTCGAAGCGGGCGCAATACCTGATCCTAACTACGACGACTGGCAGTTCCAGATTTCCGACACATTCTTCACTGCGGATTTCTGGTATCGCGACAACTTTGAAATCCCAGCTTCAAATGACGGTAAAAGCATTTTCTTAAACTTTGACTCCATCAACTGGAAGGCTGATGTATACTTCAACGGACAGAGGCTTCCAAATTCGGATCCCCTAAAGGTAAACTCCATTGAAGGCGCGTTCGTCAGAGGCAGATTTGACGTCACCGACTACGCGAAGCCTGGAGAAGTCAACTACCTGGCGGTAAAGATCTATAAAAACGAAACTCCCGGACTGATCACGACGCAAGGTTTGGCCGAAGGGCCCCTGCCAAACGGAGGAAAGCTCGGAGCGGACAATCCTACGATGCACGCAGCTGTCGGCTGGGACTGGATGCCGACCATACGCGGACGCGACATAGGGATTTTCGAAGACGTATTCGTATCCTACAGCGGCGGACTTGAAATCATCGATCCGTGGATTGAGACAGACCTCGACATCAGGCAGACATCCAGCTACGTAGAAGTTGAAAACCTGTCGTACAAGACGCTCATAACATCTCCTTCAGCCCTTGAGGCGGTCTCGACCCCTTCAGCGCTTCAGCTTGAGCCGTACCAGGTGATAGTGGACGGAAACGACAATACGCAGTGGGTTTCAAGCGGCCTTGACAACGAGTCGTTTGTAATAGCCTTCGATGAAATCACTACAGTCGGAGCCCTGGAAATCTTGTGGGGCGTGGAATCCGGATATGGCACAGCGGCGGAGTTTGATTCGCGCCATCCCGCGAGCTTTAGAGTAGAGTCGTCTCTTGACGGTGAAAACTGGGTGAATTTCGATGCATATCCCGGCGCGGAAATTCCAGGATGGTTCGGCGGCCCTCCGACAATTGTCGGGCCGAATGACGGCACAGACTCCTTTGAAGGACGTTCAGGATCCAATATAGTAGAGGGGCCGCACACTACTTATGAGATGAACTTTTTTGGCTTTGTATTCCCGATGACAGATTACAGGTTCACGGGTATCAAATTTTTGAGGCTTACTCTCCTAAGCCAGAACTTCTACGGCGGAGGCGTCGGCAGAAGGCCGGCAATGATTAAAGAAATAAGAATTCATGCGGAAGACGCCCAGACTGTCGAGCTATCCAGAAGCAGAATCTATTCCCTTGACGACTCGCAGGCCAACCTGACATTCAGGACTGAGATCGCAAACAGCTCAGCTTCAAGCAAGACCGCGACAGTAAGAGGGGAAATCACCCCTGGAAACGTAACCTTCAGCGGCACAGTTACAGTTCCCGCAGGACAGACGGTTCCGATTGATATAAGTGGAATCCTTCTCTCGAATCCGCAGCTATGGTGGCCGAACACATACGGGGAGCAGCCGCTCTATACGGCTCGCATCGAGGTTTCCGACGCCAGCGGCGCAAGCGACACGCAGGAGTTTTCATTCGGCGTCCGCGAGTTCACCTATCCGATAGACGGCGGACTTCTTTCCATATACTGCAATGGAACGCGCATACTTGCCAAGGGTGGCAACTGGGGCATGGATGACGCCCTTAAGCGCGATACCGCCGAAGACTACGACAATAAAGTGCGGCTTCACGCGGAAGAGAACTACACAATGATCAGAAACTGGGTCGGAATGACCAACAACAAGGCCTTCTATGAAGCTTGCGACAAGTACGGAATATTGATTTGGGACGATTTTTGGCTTGCAAACCCAGTCGACGGACCAGATCCAACTTATCCGGACATGTTCCTTGACAATGCTAAAGACAAGATCAAGCGCAACCGCGCACACGCCGCTTTGACCCTGTACTGCGGACGAAATGAGTCTTCCCCTCCAGCCTACATTGACGCAGGCCTGGCTCTGCTGACCCAGGAATATGACGGCACGCGCACCTACTTCCCGAATTCCGCGGGCGCTCCGGTAGGAAGCGGAGGAGGCTACTCCGTCGCGGCAATGCCGAACAACGGCGGAACCGGCATCAAGGAATACTTCAATGAAGTTCCCAACGTCACTCTCAGAAGCGAATGCGGCATTCCAAACGTACCTACCCTCGAAAGCTTGATGAAGTTCCTGCCTGAAGAAAAGTTATGGCCGATAAACGAGTCATGGGCTCTTCACGATTGGACCTATCACATGAACGGCCCCGCCAACAGCTATATGGACGCTTTGAAGCTCTATTCAGACAAGGGATTCATAACCCCGGTCGATACGGTGCAAGGCCAGAATCCGAGCGCGAGCGATCCGACCTTCATCCAGTATAAGAGCGACATACTGAATATGGTTGAGGAAGTAGGAAGGCTGTACACTTTTGAAGAGTTTATGAAAATAGCTGACATGATAAACTACGAGAATTTCAAAGGCGTATATGAGGGGATTACCGTAAAGAAGTCGAACGGCTTCCTGATGTGGATGAGCCAGTCGTCTTGGCCGTCATTCATGTGGCAGACATACGACTACTATCTTGACACAAACGCCGGCTATTTCGGCGCGAAGGCAGCCAACCAGGCAACCCACGCCGTATGGGATCCGAGAGACGACACGGTAGTGCTCTCCAACATGACTCCGAAAACATATTCCGATGTAGCGACTGAAATTAAGGTATACAACTTGAATGGCAACCTGGTCTACGGTCAGACCGTTCTAACCGAAACGTTGGGGCCGGATGCCTACGGGCTGGTTCTAAACGACTTGACTGACGTATTCGAGCTCTCCACTACGCCTTTGGTGTTCATAAAGCTCACTGTCAAAGACTCCTCAGGGGAAGTGCTTGGAGACAACCTGTACTGGCACAACTATGAGGACTACATGCGGTATGAGTCGCTCAGCAGCCTGCCTTATGTAGGCTTGAGGACATCGACTCCGGATCGCCAAACCGCTCCCAAGACCGGAAACGAGCTTTATTCCATCACCATTACAAACAGCTCTGCAACTCCGGCTTTGATGATCCGAGTCAAAACCACTAATGGCGATAACGGCGAGCAGATTCTTCCTGCGTTCTACAGCGACAACTACATTTCCTTGATGCCGGGCGAAAGCAAGACTATCACCATCGAATTCGATAAGAAGTACCTTGAAGGGGCGGATCCGAAGTTCTCGCTTGAGGGTTGGAACATTTCTCCCAAAAACCTGAACTGAAAAACTCGCCGCACGCAAAAGAGGGGGGCTGCCTTGAGGCAGCCCCTCCTTTGCGCGGCGAATCCGCCCGCAAAATCGGCTTTCGCGCCTTTCTATTGACTTTACACTATATTTATATTACTATTGTTAATAATGATATGAATTTATGCCTATATGCCCGCATTTATTCGCTTTTTTCCTTAAATTCATGAAAATATCGTGAGTAACAGTCGCACATCCTACAAAGATCTAGAGGTGATGAACTTGCTGAAAGTCATTATTGCAGATGACGAAATAAGCGTTTGCAAGCTTATCCTAAACCTAATCGATTGGCCTTCCTTCGACATGGAAATTGTCTCTGTCGTCCACAACTCCATTGACGCTATTTCCTCCATAAAGGCCTATGATCCTGACCTTATAATTACAGACATACGCATGCCTGGCTGCGACGGGTTGGAGCTTATAGCGAAGGCTAAGGAAATGAGCTCTCATTTGGACTTCATCATCATCAGCGGATATCAGCATTTTGAATATGCCAAATGCGCAGTCAAGTATCAGGTTCAAGATTATATTTTGAAGCCTGTGAAAAAGGAAGAGCTTTCAAGCGCGCTTCGCAAGATTCAAAGCTCGAGGAATGCTAAAAGTATAAAGGCCGCCCTTGAGGAAGAACTTGAGCTGCGCAGGAAAAGCGACGCTGATATGCTTCGCAGCCGGGCATTCAATGAATTTCTGGCTCTTAAGCTTCTTCCGGATGATACATCATTAGAGCAGCTCAACAAGGTCTATCATTTCAACTTCAAACCTGGAGCTTTTCAAATTTTCATCGCCAAGATAGACTGCCAGCCCATGGAGCAGTGCAATGCCGCCTCTGGAGTCTTTATGGACAAACTCATCCCGTGCCTGAGAAGGGAAATTGAAGGGGCGTGCTTCGACCTCCAGCTCTCTGTTGACGGAAACCGCATATATGGACTCCTTAATTTGGATCTGTCTTTGCACCCTCAAATAAGGCGCCATTTCAAAGCGGCTCTGGATGATTTACTGTTGCAGTCCAATGTTTTTGGAGAGCTGTCGCTGTCTATCGGGCTTGGGAAGCCGGTGCCGCAGTTTTCTCAACTTAGCGCGTCTCTTAATTCCGCTGAAATGGCGGTGGCGCAGCGCCTAGTCAAAGGCGCGGGAGTATTAAGCGAGGAGTTTTCAACTGACCTTAGCGTTGAAAGCCACAAGGCAATTATACGCATGATGACATCCTTGAGAAAAAACATGTTCGCCGCCATTGAAAAGCACGATCAGGCAATGCTTGCAGCCTGCTTAGAAAACTTCAGGCAACGCCTCTTTGAAATTGAAGACATGACAGGATACTTTTTATTTTCTATAGTTTGCAACATACACTCTACATTTTTGATGCTTTTGAATGAACGCTTCACGCAGCTCGACTATCTGAAAAACCAGCAGAATGTTTTCAGCCAGAAGGCTGATCTATGCGGAAGCGACAAATCACTGTGCGATTTTCTGATTTATGAAATATCAAAGACATTTTCAGACGCCATGCATGAGCTTAAGCAAGCTGAGACGAAACCTATGCGCCTGGCGAAGGAGTACATACAGAAGCATTACGCCTCACCTCTAACCTTAAAGACCATGGCTGAAGTGATAGGATTCAACCATACATATTTCAGCACCCTTTTCAAGAAGGAGAGCGGAATAAGCTTCCTCGAGTACCTTTCCGAGGTTAGGGTGCTTAAGGCATGCGATCTTCTAAAGGAGACAAACAAGACGATAGCGTCAATCTGCGAGGAAGTCGGCTACAGCGACCTGAAGCATTTTACCAAGGTATTCAAAAAGCATACGGAACTCAACCCCAACGAATATCGGAGGCTGTTTTCATGACAGTCAGAACGAACGCTTCCGGACAATCAAATGAACTGGGAAAGCCGTTTGCAAAGAGCGCCCGCAAACGTCATCTGCGCGATCGCGTCTTGTGGTTTGTCTCTTTTTTGACTCTAATCATAGTCTTATTGAACATTCAGGTCATGTTCGGATCTTTGCAGGAAAGCTCCTTGAAACCCGCCGTTGTAGCCGTAAACTTGCTTTTGGCCCTTTTAGCTTCGTATATTTTCTATCAAGCCATATACAAGCCGTACAGGGAGACCGAGCGAATGCTTTCGCTTGTGATCGACGGCTACACGCTTGCAAACATTGACACGCTCCGCTATCCATACACCCTTGGCATGGATGGCGCGCTAAAAACCCTCAAGGCGATGCTTGACTCCAAGGAGCTTATAGCCTCCAGCCAGAATCTTGCGCAATACCTTGCGCTTCAAAACCAGATCAACCCCCACTTCCTTTATAATACATTGGAGGGAATACGCGGGGAGGCCATTGAAGGAGGCTTGGACAATGTAGCTACGATGGTTGAAACGCTCGCCCTTTATTTCAGGTACGCGACCACAAATACAGAGCAGCTTGTGACGCTTGAAGACGAACTTGAGAATATAAACAATTACTACAGGATCCAGCAGTTCAGGTTCGGCCCGAAAATCCAGCTTGAGGTAAAGTATGATGAAGGCGATAGAGACCTTCTCTATAAGTGCAGGCTTCCGAAAATCACTTTGCAGCCCATTGTGGAAAACGCGATTATTCATGGCATAGAACGCAAGATTGAACCTGGTTGCATCATAATTAAAATTGTATCTACAGAAAAGCTTTTGAGAATCACCATTTCAGACGACGGAGTAGGGATGGATGAGGCAAGCCTCTCAAGCATTACGCAAATGCTTAGCAAAGCCACTTACCAGAGCGCCTCAAGAAGCGAAGGCAATGGACGAGGCATCGCCATAGTAAACGTGAACAACCGCATCCGCCTATTGTTTGGGGAAGAGTACGGACTTACCGTATACAGCGTTTTGAACATGGGTACCGATGTGGAGATAACTTTGCCGCTTAAAACCGGGAGAGTCGGAGATCCGCTTTTCTAGCGCCGACGCTGATACGAGAGTATCAGCGTCGGCATGCGCTTGAGAGGAGACGCTTATGGAGTTTGAAGCAATTCGTCTTCACAATGTAACTCTGGCTGATGAATCAGGCGCGTCAATGCTCAATAACTTCAACCTTTATATTTATAAAGGCGAGATATTCGGCCTAATATGCATTAACACATACGGGCTTGACGCATTGATCCAGTTGATATGCCAGAACACGCCGATACGATACGGGCATGTTTATTTTTCAGAAGAGCTTATAAACAGCTACAGGAAAAACTCAAGGAATGCAAATGCTGTAGCTGTCATTGACAAGCGCAATCGGTTGCTTGAAGATCTGAACATTTCTGATAATATATTCGTTCTTCGTCCCGGCTTCAAGGAATTTCTCATCCCCGAAAAAGCCTTGGACAAGCGGGTCAAAGCCATTGCCAAAGAGCTTGGGCTGTCGATCAGCGGGCGTACGAAAGCATCGGATCTAACAATGTATGAAAGATGCTCCATAGAGCTTATGCGAGCTGCAGCCTCAGGCGCCAAGCTCATAATACTCAGGGATATAAGCAATATTCTGGGATGCTCCGAGCTTAAAACATTTCAAGGGTCTATAAGAAGATATGCGGCATCCGGAATATCGTTTCTCTATATCAGCAGCTACTGCGAAGAAGCCGCTCAGATCTGCGGCAGAGCGGCTCTAATGGAAAACGGGGAAATCCTCAAGGTAATGGATTCTGAAATCATAAGCCTTCCTAGCCTTAAAAGCTTCTGCCGCGAGAGCTTTCCCCATGAAATCGGAGAGCGAATAAATACTGAGTTCGGAATTAGGGAATCCGACAGCTGCCGCGCGAAGAAGCCTGCGTCAGCGGCTGATATGCGCCAAAGCGCCGAGCTCCCGGTTTTCGAGATGGCAAATGTGTCCTATGGGAGTCTTAAAAATTTCAGCCTTTCAGTCTTAAAGGGAGAATGCGTTCTGCTTCTCGATCGCGACAACGCCTCCGCCCCCTGCGTCGAAGCCATCATGGCCGGCCTTGCGAAGCGCTGGCAAGGAGAGATCTTCTTTGAAGGCAACGCCAAACCTTGTAAAAGCTCCAAAGGCATCCTGGACAATGCGCTTGTTATAGGAGTTAATCCGACTAAAAGCATGATATTCGCCAACATGTCTTACATAGACAACCTCTGCTTTCCCCTAGAGCGGCGCTCAAAGCTACTATGGTTCGGCAGGCGGGCTAGAAGGTGCGTTCAGCGCGAATACGAAAAGTATTTGGGTCAGGATGTCTTTGCCGACGATGTCTCTCTGCTGTCTCCGTTGTCTCTGTACAACTTGGTTTATTACAGGGCTTGCCTTTTCAAGCCCAAGGTAGTTTTTTGCGTCGAGCCGCTCTCTGAAGCGGATCGCTTTGTGCGAAGGCATGTCATATCACTCATAGAGACTCTCCTGGGGCGAGGCATTTCTGTTGTAATGCTGTCCTGCGGATTGAGAGACAACCTAATTCTGTCAGATAGAGTCTTTGTAGTAGAAAATGGCTTTAAAACTTGCGAGTACAGCCGATCTGACTTCGCTGGCCTGAGAATTGGAAAAGATCTGTGAGTAAGGCATGCCGATGCCCATTCGCCCTGTTGCGCTGAGGAAAGTTTCTATCTCGCACGCTGATTTGCATTATGCTTTCGCAACATGCTCTGAGAGGTTTTCGATGGATGAAGAAGCAGATCAGAAAAGTTGCTTCACTCTAAAAGAGGCTTGTTTATACTGATGTGCATATGCCAATGGGAATGGCAGATTCGTGACATGCTCCCGCCAAATAGGCGGAGGCTTCTCGCGCTATACACCTATCGGCGCAGGAACTGTGCGAGCCAGCCCCGTGCGTCCCGCAGCTACTTGTTTTTGCTTTCAGGCAACGCGCGCCAAGCCTCTATTTTGATGTTTACTGCCGCAACCGCAAACGCACGTCCGCCCTGGAATCGGTGGCTCCCGCTTTTTCGATCCGCAAGCTGGGCGAATTCTGCCGAGGGGAGCCATATCAATTTCTACCGTGCGCCTGCCTAGCTCATCCAGCCTGCATCCTAAAGCTAGCTTTAGCTATGGGTTGATTGACTCTTGAGGCTTTTCCGGGGCATTCAGGTTTTGTGAAGTGTATTCAAGGAAAAGGGACATGGGGATTTCGAACAAGTCGATGATTTCCTCTGGAGAGTAGCCTTTTTCAAACATTTTAGCCACTCGGCCCCTTCTCTCTTCTTCCTTTTCCTCCTCCAATTTAAGGCGTTGCTCCTCCGATTTAAGGCGTTGCTCCTCCAGTTTAAGGCGTTCCTTCTCAAATTTAAGGCGTTGCTCCTCCAGCTTCCTCTCCAGAGACTCCTTTGAGAAAAAGCCGACTTCATCAAGCACTTGGTTCAACCTATCGGAATCCAACTTGCGCACCTCCTTCAAAACTTCTGGGTTCGCCTGCATCAAGGCGTTGAAATAAGCCCGCACAGGAAACCCCAATTTCTTGCTCTCATCAACCAGCTTAAAGAACTCATCGCTTGTCAATTCTTTGGAAAGGCTCTTGAGCCAAAGATTTTCCTCACCGCTCAAAGCTTTGCTCTCCACTATTTGAAAAGCTGGCGTAGGGAAGGATACCTGCAAAGTTACAATGCCATTTGGATGCTCTGTAACCTCCAGCCCCTTATCCTTGAAATAAGAGAGAAGCTGCACAGGCTTCGTGGCGACTATGGCAGTGACTGTCGTTTCCGAGAAGTCCGTGAATGGCTCGCTTGCAAGCGCCAGGATGCTGGCGTACCCGATGACCTTGTGAAAGTCCTCCACTGTGAAGCTATCCTCAGGGCTCTTGTACTCAATGATGTTGAGGCGCTTGAAGATCCTGGCGAAGTTCTTGCCAATCGTAACATTCTCTTTCAGTTTGATGACAAGGACGTCTATGCGCAGTGGCTCGTCGGTCAGCGGATACTCGGGGATGATCTCCAAAACATCCAAATAATCCTTTAGTTCTGCTCTCAGCGCGTCATAGTTGCCAGCGTGCCATTGCGTCTTCCACTTCTTTTCAGGATCAACGAGAGCCTTTCTTTTTTTCGCCATTTTTTCTCCCCTGTCTGCCTTAGGCAGGCTCTTTAGTTCTCCAAGCCCACTCCGTCCACATGCTCATTGCAAAAATAGAATGCTCAGACAACTATACGGCTGCTTTTCATATAAAACCCCTATGACGCTATGCTTCACCACCAAGGCTGAAAATATTAAGGCATTTGTGTATTTGAAGCATGGACAAATGTCCATAAAATGTATTTTCGTACTAAACTGCCTTTTTTGGAGCTTGATTATACGGCGAGTGCAAAATGCCGATATCAATCGCACCATTCAATGGATAATCAAGCTCCAAAAAAGGATATTTGATGAAAAGCGGTATAATTTGCAGTTGGCAATAACCGCGCTCTTTTGCTCAAGCCCATTATAAGCCGCATAACTGATGCTTATTCTATTATACCCCGTAATAAGAGGCAGTTCAATCATTGATTCTTGAATGCAGTCGGCAGGACAAGAGTCAACGCGGATTTCATAACAGGCTGCATAGCTGGCATTGCAACCTTGGCTAATGCACCGTGGATGCGAATATGGCGCAGAGCCGCTCCGGTAGAAAGCGCTTTCTAGCTTTAGCGCGCTGCTGCCGAGGCGATGGCTCGGCAGCAGCGCGCGAATGCGGTTAATGCAGGGCAAGCAATGGTAAAGCTCCATAGGCGGCTTCAGGCTTTTAGCCCAAGACTATGCGGATGGGCGTCATTTGCCTCTGTCTTCCATTGAGCGGTGCGATTGATATCGTCATTTTGCACTCGCTGAAATGTAGCTTTACTCAATTGGAATAATTTGTTATTGACAAATCATATTACATAATTGAATAAATTACAATCACTCTCTAAATCAAATTCAGATGACATTTTTTTGCTGAATTCAATTGAATTCGAGGAATTATTCACTTATAATCTATTTAATTTTATGAAAATCAATATATTACGCCTGTTATTGCAGACATTTGCGTGTCTGCAAAGCTTCTTATCCTGTGTGCAACTGAGATAAGGAGACGGCTGTATGAAAACCCACAGAGACGCGCCGAGCGAAGAAGAATTGAGGAAAAGGCTGGGACGCAGCCCCGTCCCTCCCGCCCCGGCCCAGGCGAATCCGAGTGAAGGGCAGAAATTGTAGAACGGGCTCTACCACTACGGCCAGGAATCCGTGGGATCCAGTCGGAATGAATGCGCCGGCGGCTGATGGAGGGCGATGGGATCGGAGAATCTTTCCGGCTCCAGCGCTGGAATTCTGATAAAAACATCTTAAACAGACGGCAAATCGAGCGAGTCGAACGTGCCTGCCGGAATGCCGGGAAGCTGCGGATTCAAAGGCTACGCCTCGGCCGCTGGCGCCGGAGTCGCGCGCGCCGCTTTTTGAGGGCGGCTACGCTTGCTCCGCAGAGCTGAAGCCGGCTGAAGCGTTGCCGGATCTTCCTGAAATTTCAGGAATAATAGCGAAAAAAACCCTGGACTGCACCCAACGGCGAAAATAGGACGACGGCGGGTTGCGGATCATTCCAGCCCGCTGAAATAAAGAAAGCAGCCCCCGCACTCTGCCTGCTATAGGACGAATTCAGTTGAAATAAGGCTGGACAAATGCCATTCGACATTGTTTAAATGTAAACTTAGACAGGCAAATAATGAAAAAAGAGCTGAATGCATTAAAAAAAACTTCTTTAGAACCTCTAAATCGTGATCGTTTTAGCATCTGTATAGCTTATGTTAAGGCGTTAAATTTTCCTGCACTTGTCCTTGCCTCAAACACACAATTGACTTCATATTTTCATCATTGGCGGTGAAGCGCAACGTCATAGGGGTTTATATGAAAAGCAGTATAATCCGCCCCTAAAATCGCGATGCAGTCACGGCGCATCATATTCTTCCAGGCCTTCTATACTGATTTGCGGTCATATGTACCTATTATGGAGTTTGATTAAACAGCGAGTGATAAATGCAGATATCGGCATTTTTCACTCGCTGTTTAATCAAGCTCCAATAAAAGGCAGTTTCATAAGCAAATCAATATCAGCGGCAGACGCTTAAGCCTCTTAGACGCTCAAGTTTCCCAAAGCCTTGATTAAGGACTCGGCGCTAGCCCCCCGGCTTCTGATCAAAACCGCAGGCTTTCCAACCGGCGCAGACAATCTCGCCGCGCCGCCAGTATAAACGGCACCGGTATAAGGGGAAACCCACTTGTCATTGGGAAGCCATGCATCAACATAGTTTGCCTTAACTCTATATACTGGGTTTACGAGCAAATCTGAACCCAAAAGAAACTGCGTCTTTATGCTTTTACATTTCTTATCAAGCGGATAATGCAGATGCAGCGCTCTTATCATAGGAAATCCTTTTTCAACCGCTTCATTTTCTAAAATCTTGAAGTACCATCCCAGAGCATCATGTAGCTTTGACATTTTCGCAAGTTGCTCAAAGCCATCATCATCACTATAGAACTGGTAGTTGAGAGAATTCGAGAAGTTCCCTTCATGCGTACGGAATATCGGAGTGAACGCAGCAACCTCCATCCAGCGAAACATCACTTCCTTGGATCTCGCCAGCTTATACATAGGATGCATTATGGACGTAAAACCGCCGATGTCGGTATGGTTAACGGACATTCCGGAAATTCCTCCAGTAATCAGCGCCGTTACAGCAGAGGCAAGGCCGTCGCAATCATCAAGCGTCGGAGTTTGATCTCCAGCCCAATACAACCGTGAATAATGATTGCTTGAAGCGCTTGCGCTGCGGTGGAAAATCAGCAGTTCATCCCGCCTGCCGCCGCAGTCCTCAAGTTCATAATTCAATCTTGACCAAATGCCAGGCATTGAGCAGTGCGCTTTAACCACGTCCGCAGACCGGTAGACTCCGTCCATTGGAGAATGCTCTCCATAATCAGCCATCCATCCGGAAAGCCCGTTTTCCGCTATTGCCGTTTGCAAGCTCTCTTTCAGCCACTCATATGCATCCGGGTTTGTGAGATCAACGTATACATATTCATACTCTTTAGAAGTATAAAAATGGGATATGTAATCTTCTCCGTTTTTTCTTTTGACAAAATACCTGTTATTCGCCCCATGAACATAAAGAGGATCACATTTGTCAACTGAAAGAAACGGATTCACATACCCCAGCAGAGCGATGCCCGACTCTTTTAGCTCTTTAGCCCAGTTTTTGAAATCCGGGTAAAGGCTTTCATCAGGGCGCCAGCGCCACCAAAGCGGCGGACCGCCGTTTTCCCCCCTTCTTCCCTGCCAGTCTTCTATCCATAGGGCGGAAACGGAAACACCGAGCTTTTTAAGCTTTTCCAGCACGGATTCAGCAACGCTTAGCCCTCCGCGAAGGCCTATAATCGTCCCATAAGCAAATGCAGGAAGCGGCTTAAGCCTGCCTGTAACGGCTGTATGCTTCTCGATTAACGACAGGGGAGAGGCGCCTGTAAAGAAATATCCAGAGAGGCAATCCCCCCAAACGCTGAAAACGGCTTGATTTCTGCGGCTTTTCCTAATGTCGCAAAAATAAACGGTCTCCTGTTCAAAGCAGAACGCGCGGTTATCCGACGTCACGCAAACCGGAAGCGGAGCATAGGTTGCGTATTTGTTTCCAGCGGAACCTCGGCTGGCTAGGTTAACAAGAGCGGAGAGGGGTTGTTTGCCCCGTCCTATTCCTTTTTCAGACGTGCACAAAGTAAACTTTTTTCCGGCCAAATCTAAATAGGAAAACTGCTCTCCAAAACCCATGAAAGCTTCATTCGATCCGGAGGCGAAGGCCAAGCCTACCTCGTCGAATCCAGGCGCGGACAGACAAAACCACAAGCCATCCTTGCGGCACTGAAAAGTCAGCGTCCAGATTTGCGCCCCATTAAATCTGCCCATTATCCTCATTTCAGTTTCGCACCCGCAAAAGCTTAGATCATCGTCAGAGCCAGCCTCCGAAATCAACTTGCGTTTGAGCCGCACGCTTCCGTTTCGCATTTTAGGATCAATTTCGACTTTGCGGGCAAAGGCAAAGCCTCTTGGGAAAAACCAAGCCTCTTTGCCGCCTATACCCAGCGACAGCCCATTTTTCTGACGCTTCAGCCAATAAACGCCGTCTGATGAACTCCAAAGATTATCCCCATAAAGGCTTTGGCCGCATTTTCGAGACGGCTCGCGCAAGCTCATGGCTTTTCCGGGTGAATTGCTTTTTCTATGGTGCGCTTGCCAATCAAGATGCCCTTTTTCACCTTGCAAACGCTTCCTTCCCAAACCGGGTCTTCATGTTCAATGCTTATTACTCCGTCATAATCCGCTTCATAGAGATTTGAAACCATCTTAACCCATGAAATCTCGCCAAGTCCTGGTACACGGTAGCGCCACCAGGAAAAGTCGCTTAATATTCCGACTTCATCAAGCCGCTTCCTGTCAATTTCAGCATCTTTTCCGTGTACATGATATAAGCGGTCTTTGAAGGTTAGAATCGGTCGATAAGGATCCATCATTTCCCAAACTAAATGGGATGGATCATAGCAAAGCCCCAGCCTCTTGTTCGGCACCTTATCGAAGATGAGAGATAGCAAATATGGGGATATTGCGATATTGCCCATTATAGGGCAAGTTTCAAGGCAAATTTTGGTTCCGCAGCTTTCAGATGCCTCCAGGTATTCATTCATGAGAGAAACGACAGGATCCATGCTTCTTATGGGAAGCTTGCGAATCCCGTCATGAAAATCGAATGCTTCGTCCCATTCATAGCCTCGATCGATCCCTGTAGAAGTGATTACCTTGGGAATCCCGAGTTTTCCTGCCAAACGTATTCGCTTGAGCGTCTGTTCCTTGAAATCCGCCCCTTCCAATCCTGGAAGAAGCGGATTGCGGCAATAAATAATCGCTCCCAATTTTATGTGCAGGCTTGCCTGCTCCAAGACAGACTCATCCAACGGAGCGCTTGGCCCGAGTTCCAGTTCTTCAAAGCCGTTTTCCTCCGCCCACTTGGCTGTCTCGAGCAAAGAAAGCATTTTCGGCTTGCATAGGCTGTTTGTCAATAGCCCGATTCGCAAAGTCAATCCTCCTTTCGTCTTTTCGCATAAAAGTCTGGTGCGCGCTTGAAAAAGGGATCTTTAAACTCTAGCGGGTACTGCCCTGCATCCATTGACTCAAGCGCTGTTTTTACAAGTTTCTTACATGTGCATTCTTGCTTTTTGCCCGGCTAAGTTTAAAGACCCTGAAAAAGCTCTCTTCAAGCAATGTCGCTTTATCAGCGCACCCCGCTCATCCCTTGACAGCTCCCGCTGTCAGTCCGGCTATTATCTGCTTCTGACAGATCAAAACCACAATTATCACCGGCAGAGTCGATACTATAGATGCCGCGGATATTTCACCCCATGGCAGGGAGTATTCCCCCGGCATCATCGCGATTGCCATGGGGACAGTTCGCAGGGCTTTTTTCGTGATGAAAATGAGAGAGAACATCAGCTCATTCCATGCTCCTATAAAAGCGATGATTGCTGTCGCAAAAACCCCCGGCGCAATAAGCGGCAGGATTATGCGAACAAAAGCGGAGAATCGGTTGCAGCCGTCCACTAAAGCCGCGTGCTCCAGCTCAATGGGCAGTTTTATCAAAAATGCGCGAAGCGTCCAGATAGTTACTGGAAGCGTCAGCACCATGCTGGGTATGACAAGGCCAGCATATGTATTTATGAGCCCAAGAGATCTAAATGTGATGAAAAGCGGCGTAGCTACAGCGATAATGGGAAACATGTTGGCGCTTAGGATAAACTTGCTCCAGAAGCTTCTGCCTTTAAAATGAACGCGAGAAATGGCGTATGCCGCAGGCATGCCCGCAATCAAGGACAAGAGCATTGATATGGAAGATACTATGACGCTGTTCAGAAGGTACGCTCCAAAATTATGCTCTGCAAACACAAGCCTTAAGTAGGTTAAACTCAAGCGGCTGGGGAATAGCTCCGGAGGCATTTTAAACAAATCCTGAGGATTTCGCAGCGCCGTAACGAACTGCCAGTAAAATGGAAAAGCCAGTGCCGTGCAAAACAGAGTCCCGAAAACTCCAAGAACTATCCGAGCCAACCGCCTTCTATATTTATTTGCCATGGAAGCCCCCCTATTCCTCTTTCTGGAACAATGATAGGTATATCAAAGAAATGGTTAATATTATAAAGAATATGATCGTGGACCAAGCGGATCCGAGGCCGAAATTCATATCCTTGAACAGGAAGATGTATGCCTGGTACAAGAGCGTGCTGGTAGTATTGGCGGGGCCTCCTCCTGTCATGGAATACACGAGGTCGAAAATCCTGATGTCCGCCATGGTGCGAAACAGCAGGACAACCAGCACCATCTGCCTGATTCCTGGAAGGGTAATGTACGCAAAGCGCTTGAGTGCGCCCGCGCCGTCAACTTCAGCCGATTCATAAAGCTCAGCTGGAATTGTCTGCAGTCCGGATAAAAGGAGAAGCGCTACAAACGGAAACTGCTTCCAAACATTTGTAATTATAATGCAGGCCATGGCCCACCCCGGCTTCGCCAGAAACGGAAAGGCCGACGACAGGATTCCCGACTGCCTGAGTAGCGCGTTTAAAACCCCAAAATCTCCATGAAACATGAAAGAGAACATTTGCGCAACTATTACTCCGGGTATCGCATAAGGGACAAGGACTACGGCGCGCACCAGCACCGCACCCCGGCTTGCGGCATTCATAAGAAGGGCTGCCGTCAAGCCGACTAAAAGCTGCAGGACGACTGAAACCGCAGCAAAGATCATGGTGTTTGCCAGATTATCGTAAAACTTGCTGTCAGAGAACAGCTTGAAGTAGTTCTCCAGGCCAATGAACCTCTCATTGGCCTGGTCGGTCAAATTGTAGTATCTCAAGCTGTATAGGATAGTTTGAGACAGAGGGATTACGCATATGAAAGTGATAAGGGCTACCGCAGGCGCAATAAGCAGATAGCCGAGCAAATTTTCTTTTCTCATTTTATTAGATCCTGCATGCCTTTCTCAACCTCAGCCAGAGATTCATCAAAGGCGCTTTGCTTGGCCAGGGCTTTGCTGAAGTTTACGGCTATAAGCTGGCTCATTGCAGGGTAATCAGGCGCGTTCGGCCTGGATCTGGCATTTCCAAGCGATGCTTTTATAAGAGAGAGAATTGGGTTTGCGGCGTCTACTTCAGGATTATCGAATACCGCAGCGTAGGCCGGAGTGGTCAAAAGCGCAAGAGTCCTGATCGTTTGCGCTTCTTCTCCCGCAAGAAACTTAGCAACTTCCACCGAAACCTCAACCTCGTCAGATGCGGAATTCACAGCGATATTCCAGCCGCCTACGGTAGGTCCGGGCTTTGTTCCGCTTGGACCTACCGGAACTTGGGCGATGCTGAATTTATCCACGACCTTGCTTTCAGGGCTAAGCTGCAAAGAAGCGTAGTTTCCCGGCCAGTTAAGCATGAACAATGCCTTGCCCTCCATGAAAACAGGAAGCTGATCGCCGGGCTTTTGACTTAGAGCCTCTTCTGAGGTTATGCCCTTGTCAATCAAGCTCCGCATAAATTCCAAAGCTTCTTTAGCCTGGGGAGAGTTGATTTTCACTTCGCCGCCCACAATGTCCTCGCCCCCGTTTGATTTTATGAAGGTCAGGCTGTTGCAGACGATGGGTTCGCCTTGGAAAGCTTGAAACAAAACTCCCCACTCAATTCCATCCTTTCCTTGGTGCTCTTCGCTCAGCCTTACAAGATCATCCCATGTGGCAGGAGGCTCATCTATAAGATCTGAGCGGTAGAACAAAGACTGCACATCAGTGTAATCGGGAACCGCCCATCTTTTGCCTCCATAGGAAACCGTGCTCAGAGGACCTTCCAAGTACAATGCGGGATCGTATTTATCCGTAAGATCCTCGAGCCATCCCGCAGACGCGAATTGCGTAGTCCAAATGACATCCATGCTGAATATGTCGGGATCATCCTGCCCAGCGGCAAGGGAAGTGATCAGCGACTTCTTTATATCATCTGAGTTTCCCGGGATTTCCTGAAGATCGATTGTCACATTAGGAAATTCCTCTTGCGCGGCCTTTATGATTTCCAGTATTGTTCCGCTGGAATCAGCCCCGGTTACATATGTAAGGTTTGTTTGCTTTGCGTCTGCCGCTTCAGAAGAGGCTTGCGAGGCATCGCCCTGGTTTTCAGTTTCCTGGCTCGATATCTCCTCCTTGGCGGCAGCGGGGCTTCCTCCGGAAGCGCATGCCGACGATGAAAGAAGAACCGCAAGGATTAGTAAAAGCCCAATCGATCTTTTCATAAATATCCTCCTTTTTCAAAACGCCTGAATTTCAGCTGCATAGCCTTGACGCTTCTTCCACAAGGAAGTCGGCATCTTGCGCTGACTGAGCGGTTGTAGCTATGAACACGCCGCTTGCTCCGAATTTCTTTACAAATCTTTTGAAATTTTTAGGATGCACTAAAGCGTAAATGCTTTTTCCTTTATTCAAGGCCCTTTCATAAATGAAATCCCAGCATTCGTCTCCGCCGTCCGCTTTTCCAGCGCCTGGCGTCCACTGAAGCGCATTTAGCCCTTCCATTGATAAAACAGCATCCAGATGGCGTATGGCGTCTTCTCCATCCAGATGGTACATGCTCCGATCCAAGGCTTGAGTTTGATCGCTTAGAAGCGGAAGAGCAAACTCGTCGAACATGGCAGGGGAGAGCATTGCGGAAGCGTCGCACTGGAGCTTCGCAACGCGGCCTTTTCCCATAATCTGAAACGGCCCGTAACTGCTGAATCCATTAACGGCATTCAGAGAGCAGTGAAGGTCATATACTCTGAGCCAGCAATCTTGAATCTCCTCAAGAAGGCGATGGATTTCAGAAGGCTCATCCATCATGGATACCAAAAGGGTCTGCGTCCCAAGAAGAGACGCCGCCACATCTACATGCTCGCACAAATCCAAGATCCCTGCCAAAAATTCCCCGTTTGCAACTTCCCTGCCCTTTTGCAACAACCCCAAGCTCCATAAAAGCCATGGATTATTTGGATCAAATTTTGCATGAACTTCACAAGGCCCGTCAACTGACGGCTGGTACCATACCGTCTCTTTTCGAAATATAGGTTCCGACCCCAAGAAGGCTGCAAGTCCGGTTGGACCAAGATTTGAATAAAATCTTGGATATGTTTCAGCTGCAAAGTGATAGGTTTTAAACGCCTCAAGATGCCTTTTATAAATGACATCGAATTCTGTCCAGAATTCCCTTGGAGTTGCTTTTTGAATTGATTCGCTAGCTTTTTCAGCAACGAGCCTTGGGGCCTGAATGGCGATTAAGGGCCTCCCAATGCTTCTCCCGCTCCACCAAGCTTCCATATTCGTTTTGATCTCATCCCAATTTCCGTTGAAATCACAATCCATAAGCACACCTGCAAACTTTTCAAATTCAGCTAATTATATTTGACATTTCAAGTACATATTGATATGATTTATATAAAATAACATCTCTTAGCTTTACCGATTTCATCAAATGTTCCTTTTAAAGGGAGGCCTGGCATTGAAACGCAAATACAGCATCACTCTCATAGGAGCTGGAGATCGCGGCAACCGCTACATGCGGATGCTTAAAGAGCACTTCGAAGGGCAAATAGAGTACAGAACCGTTTGCGATATCATTCCGGATCGCATGGATAAAGCGCGCGCGGAATACGGCTTCACGCAGAAGGTTTCCGAGTGGGAAAAAGCGCTGGCAACTAATCCTTCAGACATTGCCGTTATAGCCGTTCCAGCCTATTTTCACTGCGACATGGCTATCTTCGCGATGACTCATCAAAGCCATGCGCTTATAGAAAAACCTCTGGATCTCAGCGTGGAAAAATGCTTCAAGCTTGAAGCCTGCCAAAGAAAAACCGGAAAAGCGGTGGCGCTTGGAATGCAGTACCGCAACATACCATATTTCAGATCAGTAAAAAACGCTTTTTCAGCAGGCCTTTTCGGAGAAAACCCGATGATCCACTATCAAGACTTGCGGCAGATCCGCCCCAAGATAGCCATGCATGACATCCTATACGGAAACGGCGGCCCTATCGTTGACATGTCATGCCATCTGTTTGACTTAATGCGCT
Source organism: Clostridiales bacterium (assembly GCA_031269465.1). Lineage (GTDB taxonomy): Bacteria > Bacillota > Clostridia > Lachnospirales > WQUN01 > JAISWZ01. The sequence goes on from JAISZB010000096.1 coordinate 21,549, forward strand.
GGTACTACAACTCAGATCCAGCCTATGTATCCGCCTTTTGGCGAATAAACGCCAAGGGTCGCCTGGATTTGGAGGAAATCGCTCCGGACTCTTGCTTTATAAATGTAGAGTATGAAAATGGATCCCTTGGAAGCATCATGCTGAACTGGGGGCTTCCTCCCGGCGCTCCCGACGTATTTTACAGCACGGTTGCCGGTTCAAGCGGAATTTTGATCCCCCACAGCATCGCAACGGGAAATGCGGTTAAAGTCGCGGTGGGAGAAAAATTGCTTAACGCATCCGCATCCCTTGAAGACGCGGATGACTTAATTCATCCAGAGCGGGCCGTCTTCATGCATTTGATAGAAGAGATAGAAGGAACCGGAAAGTCCCAGGTCTCCATCCATGAAGGCAAGCTTTGCCTGGCCGCCGCCATGGCGGCGCTTTGCTCCTGCAACTTAAGGCGCGCGGTTTCCATCGAGGAGATGCTTAAGCTTCAGCCAACCGCGCTTGATTGCATGAAAGCCGAGATAAAATGAGCCGCAGGCGAAAGGCCAAGTTTATAAAGGCGCCGCTTTTTTCACGAAATCCTCAAGCCTGTCAAATCTATAGCCATATGCCTCTTCATCAAAGTTTTCCGGATAAGGAACCGGCCTGCCCAGAGCTTTGTACTTCGCGCCCGCAAACCTGTGATACTTAAGCAGTTCATAGCTAACGCCTTCAAACGGCGCCAAGAACTCAACAATTTTCTCAATCTCTAGAAGCGAGTCGTTGAACCCCGGTATTACCGGGGTTCTAACAAGCACAGGCAACGGTTTGAACGCTTTTTTAAACCGCTTGAAGTTCTCCAAGGAAACCTCGAGCAAGCCGCCTGTCTGCGACTTCAGCAGCGCTTCATTCAGAGACTTTATATCGTATATCAAAAAGTCCAGCAGGCGGCCCGCTTCATAAAGGGCGTCCCACGAGACAAATCCGCAGGTTTCAGCCGCTGTATGAATGCGCCTTGCCTTGGCCTCCCTTAAGAGCGCCAGAGCGAATTCCGGCTGCGCAAAGGGCTCCCCGCCGCTTAAAGTAAGTCCTCCATCGCTGCCATAGAAAATGGAATCCGCCTCCGCCGCATCAAGAATTTCTTGAACAGTCTTCCTCTCGCCAAAAAAATGCAAAGCCCCAGATGGGCATGCTTCCCGAACCGCATCCGGGTCGGCAGGCGTTTCCCTGATGATCTGAATCCCTCTCTCGCCCAATGCCGAAACGCCTGGAAGCTCTCGCAGGCACGCTCCGCATTTGATGCATCCCGCCTCGCTCCACGCAAGCTCCGGCCAGAAGTTCTGAGACTCCGGATTGCTGCACCAAGCGCACCTAAGCGGACATCCCTTAAGAAAGACAGTGGTGCGTATGCCAGGGCCGTCATGGAGGCAGTACCGCTGAATGCTAAAAATCATCCCTGCATCCATGCGCTACATTTGATGCTGGGTGCGCATAATGATGTCAGCCTGAAGATCAGGCGTAAGATCTACAAAATATGCGCTGTATCCAGCCACGCGAACCAGAAGCCCCCTGTAGCTTTCAGGATCTTTCCGGGCTTTCTCCAAAGTCTCCTGATTTATAATGTTAAACTGTAGGTGCCACAGTTTTAGATCCCGCCAGCTCTTAATGAATGAAACAAGTTTCCTCAGCCCGTCATAGCCCTTAACGGATGAAGGGTTAAGCTTGATGTTTAAGAGCCGGGACGCGCGGTTTTTATACGCCGTGTTTTTAGTGCGGCTGTTTGAAAGTAGAATCGAGGTGGGTCCATTGGCATCCGCGCCATGCGAAGCGGAAGCGCCGTCTGAAAGGAAAACGCCGGATTTTCTTCCGTTGGGAAGCGCTCCGACCACTTTTCCAAGCGGAATATGGCTTGTCACAGGAACATATCTAAGATCCATGTCAAAGCCTAGAGACTTTGCGTATTTAGACGCGTAGCTGGCGGCAATGAAATCTATTTCCTTAGCTATTGAGTCTGCGTACGGATCGTTGTTTCCATAGCTCGGGGATGAAATAAGGCGCTGGCGAAGCGCTTCATACCCTCTAAAATCATTCGAAAGAGCTTCTTTAAGCTCTCCCATGGAAACAATCCCTCTCTCGAAGACGTTCTTCTTTATTGCGGCCAAAGAATCGGCTGCGGAGCCGAAGCCTATCAAATCGAAATATCCAATGTCAATCCCGTCGGCAATATGCGCGCTATGGAGATCCTTGTGAGATCTAATGCATAATTCATGAAGCGCAGACCCCAGAGGAGAAGCGAAATATTTTTCCCTCAGTTGGTGCACTGCGTACTGCTGCCTGAATGCCTGCCTAAGGAGATATTTCTCCTGCGCCGCAAAGGCGGCGAAAAACTCATCCCAGCTCTTAAAGCTTTCAGCCTCGCCTGTTTCAAGAGAAATAAGCTCATCCCCATACTTTTTCATTCGTCCGTTGTTAAGCGCAAGCTCAACTGCGGCGCCCATATTTATGTAAGGGCACGGGCTTGTATAAGTATCCCTATTCGGCATCCGCACTTCAGTGCAACCTGAGACCGCATAGTCATAGGCATCCGGAAAGCTTGCGCCTTTTGAAAGGAGTATCGGCACGACCTCCTCGTCATTTATAAGCTTGGGAAAGCCGGAGCCTTCCCTTATCGTTTCCGCGACTTCATATAAATAGCGCTCCGGTGAGCGCGAGTGGATTCTGGCAGCCAAATCCGGATAGTTCAGTGGAAACTCCCGCTTATCCTCTAAAAACAAGTAGGTAAGCTCGTTTACGGCGTCGTTTCCCTCGCGATCTACGCCGCCTATTGTAACAGCTTCCCAGTGGGCGTATCCTTCGTTGAAGCGGACGCCTGCGGGAGAAACATAAAGATCTATGTACTGCGCCATGCCAAGCCACATGCACTGCAGCAATTCTTTGGCGCCTTCGGCGTCTATCGCGCCTGTTTCCAGGTCGCTCTTGAAATACGGATAAAGGTACTGATCCATGCGGCCGTTTGAAATGGTTGCGCCAGTCTTTTGCTCGAGCCTCGAAAACATCTGCATGAACCACTGAGACTGCAGGGCTTCATGGAAGCTCCTTGCCGGATAGCGGGGAACTCTTGCGCAGATTTCACCTATTTTTCTAAGTTCCGCCCTTCTTGACGGATCGCTTTCCGCTTCGGATTTTTCATACGCAAGCTTGCTGTGCCTGTCAGCCCATAAAATTATTGCGTCCGACAATAAAGCGACAGCTTCTAGAAATGGCGCCTTTTCAAGCGCATCCTTCGGATCAAACTCATCCAATTCGCGAAGCTCTTCTAGGGCGTCTTGCTTTATGGCCTCAAATCCGCGTTCAATGCCCTTTTTGTAGTCATGCACCCACTGAAGGGCTGAGCGCATTGAAGCCGTTTCGTTCACAATGTATCTGGAAGTAAAGACATCCGCAGGATCAAATGTAATTTTCAGCACATCTTCAGGAAGCGATGCAACCAAGCCTTCATAAAATGTCTTTCCCCTCCAGTACGGGGCTATCTCCTCGATAAGCGCTTCAGCGCTTTCATTCGATATATAAAATGGAGATTCAAGCCTAGTTTGAGCCTGTTTTGCAAAGCTCTCCAAAAAGCATCCGTCCAGCTCAGGATAAATGAGTCCGTACTTGCCTTGGCAGCCCGCGCGTCCAACCAGCAGCTGATGCTCGTCTATAAAGACGTCTATGCTTTCCGCTATGCGGTATAGCGCCTTGGCCCAGCGCAGAATGAGAGGCTGCCCATGCGTCGTCTTGAATGACTCAGTGAAGTATATGGCTCGCTGCACGTCTACAGCGGGCTTTGAGTCTTTAAATGAATCGTAAATTTTCTGAAGGCGGGAATGGCTTTTTGAGCTGAAGGCAATGCCCCCTCCGCTTTGAATCAATTTTTCCTCTTGCGGCGACAAGTGCAATATTGGCATACGTAAACCTCCTCATCGGGAACGTCGGCAATGACTGACGGCATAGTATTGCATACTAAGCATATACATTTTGAAATATCTGATGGATTAAATGTACTACAATCCAAGTTCCTTGTCAAGATATATTTAATCTATTTCGATTAAATTAATAAATATTAATTTTTGCAGATTAGCATATATGTAGAGATGGATCCTATAGCTTGGAATCGGACAGTCCAGCTTCAAAACAGTTGCGACTAGACTGCAAATCTCCTCGGAATATCTTCTCTTGAAAAGCAAGAAGATAAGGCCTGGCAATCCTTAGGGCTAAACGGATTGCCAGGCCTCATGCTCTTTAAACCGATGAGGGGCTTGATATACTGCTTTTAATATAAATTACCTTTTTTGGAGCTTGAATATACAGCGAGTGCAAAATGCCGAGATTGGCATTTCGCACCACTCAATGGATTATCAAGCTCCAAAAAAGGAATATTTATGAAAAGCGGTATATTTCTCATATCAGAGCATCTACATAATCCAGCTCATTTTCCATCACAACCGCCGCCGCTCCTATGGCTGCTAGCCTTTTCCCGAAAGAGTCCGGGATTATTTCAAAATTGTCCAGCGCCACAAATATAGCTCTTTCATTTATATTTTTCTTTATCCTGTCAAAGAATGCATCGCCAAGTTCGCAGAGCCTTGCTGTTATTATGATGCTCTCAGGATTGAGGATGTTTACGATCTGAGTCAATGCATCCCCCAAATGATCGCAGATGTCATCCAGAAGCGCGATGCAGTCGGGATCAAATTCTTTGGCGCCCTGTATGAAAGATGCAATTTCAAGCAGATTGGCGTTTTCTCCGGCCGCCTTCCATACTGAAGCGAATCTGCCGCCTCTTATGCCTTCAAGCATTCTGAGGCGTATTGCGGTTTCTGAAATTTCTGTGTCCAAGCACCCCTGCCTGCCGCAAGGACAAAACCGAGAGCCTCTATTAGCCCTTATATGCCCGATCTCTCCTGCTATGAAGCTCTTGCCTTTGTAGAGCATTCCATTGACAACGAAGCTCATGCGAATCCCTGTGGATATGTTTATAATGGCATAGTTCTTCTCCATGTATTCAGGTTTTAGCCATTTGTATGCAAGAGCCATGCTGTTCGTGTTCTGTTCAATAAAAATGTTTCCGCAATCCAGCGCGTCGGAGAAGAAATCTTTCAGGTCAACATTTTGCCAGCCTGGGATATGCGAATAGAAAATGGAAGTTCCCCGATCATCCAGATATCCCGGAGCGCCTATGCCAATGCCAATCAGCCTGTCTTTTTTATCTTCATTTCTTTGCAGCATGCCTCTTATCAGCTCGGACGATTTTGTCAAGGCGTATTCAACGGACAGATTATCAGGTGAAAAAGGCAGCGCGGCGAAATCGCGCACTCCCCCGCAATAGTCTATAATAACGGCGCTGGCCTCTGCGGCATTGAAGGAAAGCCCGAGAAAAAAGCCCCCCTCAGGGTTTAAGGAAATATATGTAGGGCGTCTGCCGCTTGAAGTTACTCCTTTTTCGGAATAGAACACGAGTCCTTGCTCCAAAAGATCATCAATAGCCGTTAGAACTGTCACCATGCTGTACTGGGTTGTTTTTTTTATATCCTGCTTTGATATTTTGCCGGCTCTGCGAATAAGGCCGAGAATGCGGTTTCGCGTATTTCCCTTTCTAGTCCGCCCCATGCCGAAGCTGCTCATGAATCACCCTCCCCTTTTAGCCCTGAAAGAATATGCGGGAGATCTCGCGCGCATGCTGATGCGCATTGGAAAGTTTCGATTTCGAGGCTGGATTATATGCTGATTGGCATTGAAAGCTCCTATTTTGGATCTTGATTATCCAGGTATGCTGATTTTCATTGAAAACTGCCTTTTTTGGAGCTTGGTTACAGGTCGGCAGCGGATAATCAAGCTCCGAAAAAGGAACATTCGCTGAAAATCGGTATATCAATGGGCAGCCAAGCTAAAATTGACGTTTTTAATGTTCAAATCAGGTTAATCGGCCTCAAAATCAGCTCATTGACTGCGCACCGGCATGAAAATCAAATAAGATTGCCCTTGATTCATTATCTCAAATCAATGCCTCTTTGAAAAGCGGAGCTTAAAACTTTAATAGCACTTCCCTGCATTGACTTTTTTAAATAGAGAATTTATAATTAAATCGATTTAATTAAACCGGCATGTGAAATATGTATTTCCAGTATATTGATGCTCTCAGAAAATCCCCGATTTTGAAGCTTGATTGTGCAAGCTCCAAAATCAGTGCATTTGGGCGCGCATTGGTATATATTTATCTCTTTTAGAAAGGGGCGGCGGCTTGATTGAAACTGAAAGGCTGAAAGTCGGAATGGCATCAATAATCCAGCTTAACTTCAGAGGAGACAAAGAGGCGCAGTTTGCTCTCTCCCGCGAAGAGCTAAAAGAGGCATCAAAGGCTTTAAACTTTGAATTGTCTGTTTATCCTGAAATGATCGCAACAGCGGAACAAGCGGCGTCCGCCGCAAAGTTCTTCATCGGAAGCCGCGTCGACTTTCTGCTGGTGCAAAATACTTCTCTCGCCTCTGGGCTCTTAATGGCGGAACTCGCCTCTGCCGCTCCCGCTATAGGGCTTTGGGCCGTCAAAGAGCAGCGAGAAAGCGGGTTTTTGCCGCAAAACTCACTGTGCGGACTTAATCTCAACGCCAGCATTATGAAAGGTTACTTGGGAAAAACCAATTTCAAGTGGTTTTTTGGAGACTTTGCAAACCCCTTGATGGGTCGGCGCTTCGCTCTTACAGTTGCGGCGCTTTCCGCAAAAAAAGCTCTTATGGGCGCTGAGATCTTGCATATCGGAGGAACTGCGCCTGGGTTTATAGGATTTTACAACGATGAAAGGGCTTTAAAAAAGAGGCTGGGACTTTCAGTGCGAGAGGTGGAATATGGAGATCTGAAAAAACTGGCATTATCCTATCCGGAAGGCAAGGTAGAAAAGCTGGCGGAAGAGATGGAAAGCAAAACGCCTCCCATAAGCGCGCTAGCCAAAGAAAAAACCATTATGAGCGCCAGGGTAAAGCTGGCCATAGAAGAGCTCTCCGGAACAGCTTCCGCCATCGCCATGAGCTGCTGGCCTAGATTCCGGCAGGATTTTTCCTTTACGCCATGCGCTGTTTTCGGCGCGCTTAATGAAAGCGGCCGCATCATAGCATGCGAAGGAGATATCCTGAGCGCGGCAAGCATGCTGGCGCTAAAGGCGGCCGCAGGCTTTGAGCCTATACTCATGGATATGGTCTCCTTTGACGAAAAAGACGACTCGGTTCAGCTTTGGCACTGCGGAGTCGGATCCAGAACTTATGCCGCAAACGGAGTCACGCTTGACACCCACTACAATCCCGGCCCTTTCAGCGACGAAAAGGGATGGCTCTTGGCAGGCCCTGCAGCCCTTATGGAATTCGCTCCCCAGAAGCTCACATGCATGCGCTTTGCGCCGGATGCCAACGCAATATTAACATTTTCAGGAGAGATTATCGGAAACAAGCCGCTTTACCACGGCAGCGCAGGTTGGCTGGGAAATCTTGAAGCTGACAAGGCTCCCCTAACCTCCACTGATCTTATACATACTATTATGACAGAGGGATTCCCGCACCACTACCCATTAGTTAAAGGCCATGTCGAGAGCGCTGTGCGAGAAATGGCTCGCTGGCTTGACGTGAGGGCAATAGAAATCCGACCGTATAAAGAGTATGAATGAACAACGCGGGGAGGAAAGAATGCGAGAGAAGGGATTCTTGTGTTTTGGGCTTGTTCTTCTGGATATTCTAGTCTCAGGAGTAAGCAGGCTCCCGTCTCACTGGGAAGATTCAGTCCTTGGCGCGGAGGTCAGCCGCGCTGTCGGCGGCGGAGCCGCCAACAGCGCGGCTGCGCTCGGAAAGCTTGGCGCCAGGGCTTCAGTTGCGGGAATGATAGGCTCAGATGATTTCGGGGATGTAATTTTATCAATGCTTGAAAGAAGCTGCGTAGATGCGAGCAATCTGCTTCGCTCCAAAGAAGAGCCCAGCGGAGTATCCATAGGGCTTATAAACCCTGATGGGCAGAGATGCTTCATAGTTTCAAGAGGTGCCAATCAAAGGCTTGACGCGGCGGGATTATGCAGCCTCAATCCAGACGACTGCCATTTTCTCCTCATAAACGGATTCTTCCAATTTCCTCAGGCGGAGACATGCCTGCTTCACTCTGTGAAGCAGTATAGTGAGTCTGGGGTTCAAATAGCTTTCGACATGGCTTCTTGGGATCCATCGGATAGATGGATGGCCGCAATCAAGCCGTTTGCTCCGCTTATAGATGTTTTTTTCGCCAACTCCGCTCAGCTTAAAAGATTGACTTGCGAAGAAGATTTAAATGCGGGAGCCGAGATGATGCTGGATCTCGGAGTCAAAACCCTTGTAATAAAAAAAGGCCATTCAGGCTGTGATATACATGACGGGCATGAGATTATAAGCGTCAGATCCCCAGACGTTTCCGTCATAGACACTACAGGAGCTGGAGATGTCTTTGACGCAGCTTATATTTTGGGCGTTTCAAAAGGATGGAAGCCTAGACTATGCGGAGCTTTCGCAAATACGGTCGCCGGGCTTTCCTGCGAAAGTCTGGGAGCCGGGGCTGGCGTTCCCGATTATGAGCGAGCTGTTGAAGCCATGAATAGTTTTTATCCAAAAGGCGGATTCTAAGGAGAACCCTTCCTCGCTATTATACCGCTTTTCATCAAATGTTCCTTTTTTTGTTGATTATCCATTGAATGGTGCGATTGATATCGGCATTTTGCACTTGCTGTATAATCAAATCCTAATGTGCATTTTTCGATCTAGCAGAAATATTTTCAATAGTCTATGCTTTTCAAGTATATTGAACTGAATTGCAACTATAATTCAGACTTTGCTACTTGGATTGTTATACACTTTTCACAATTAGTTTTAAGTCTGATTTCAAAAGTCAAGTTTACATTGTTAGATATTTTGTGATTTTTCAAAATGCACATTAGGAGTAATCAACAAAAAAAGGCAGTTTTATATGAAAAGCAGTATAGATTAAGGCCTGGCCATCCAAGGGATAGCCAGGCCTTAAATTCTATTTATTCTTTGTTGATTTTGCTCTCCTTGGCTGCACTGCTTCATTCAGCTACGCTCGCCAGCGTTTGCTTTGCACGTCATTTTATTTTACCGGGACTTTTCAAAAACCATTGACAGCCTAAGCTATACTGATTTTCTATGAAAATCACCCTTTTTTGGAGCTTGATTATACAGATAGCGCGAAATGCCGATATCGGCATTTCGTACCTTCCAACGTATAATCAAGCTTCAAAAAAGGAATAATTTGATGAAAATCGGTGTATGAATCTAGGGTCTGTTATGTTGCAAGCCGCCATATTTTAAACGCCTTTGCGCAACGACCATTGCCGCTCGTTTGAACCTCAATTCACATCAGACAATTTATTTCAGCTCCACGCGTCGGCTGTCGCGGGCAAGCGATTATAGGAGCCTGCAAAGCTATGAAATCTCCAGACCCAGTGCCGCTGGGCGAGTATTGTGGTTTTCAAATGGCTCTATCCTTTGACACCTAAAGCAAGGAATACCGGGTTGCGTTCAAATGCTTGATAAGCCGGACATTCACGGCAGCATCACCCGGCTTGACAACGGGCTGGAGGGGGTCGGGGAAACTATACGACGCTACGAAAGCGACCTTGCCGAAACGAAAATGCAGATGGAAACGGCGAAAGGCGAGGTTGACAGGCCATTCCCTCAGGAAGCGGAATATCAGGAGAAATCGGAGCAAGGCGTATTGCTTAATATGCCGAAAACTCTTCATAGAATGGGCGTAATCGCCGTATCAGCGGATGCAACTAAAATAACTGAAAAAATATCTGAAAGGGTGAAAGGATTTCGCATTGCCAATCGTATTCAAAGTAGATGAGAAAACAGGCGCGACTTCGGATTCCAAAACTTTAGATTTCAGGAGGGGTTCATATGAAAAAAATCATCGCGGTATTAGCCGTCGCGGTTATGGCAACCACGTTCGGCGCGACAACAGCTTTTGCCCACGGACATAGAAGCGCCTCAACCGCTACCTATGCGGTCTGTAAGGTTGAAAGCTGTTCCAAGACAGGGTGGCACACGCACAACAGCGTCTATTACTCGGCGCATTATTACGGCGATGGGCACGACTACCACGATTATTGCGTTGCGGCGGGCTGCACGCTCGCTGGATATCATGAACACGACGGGGCGTATTGCTTCGCGCGCGCAGCGAACGACGGGCATAGCCACAATCTCGTGGCAGGGAATCGATATTGTCATTAGGAGCGTTTCAATGAAAAGCGAATCCGAGGCGAGCCGCGCGGTTGAGCTGTATGCCGACACGGTGCGCCGCGTCTGTTTTCTGCATCTGGAAAGCCATAGCGATGTGGAGGACGTGTTTCAGGAGGTGTTTTTGAAATATGTCCTGCGAACCGCGCCCTTTGATAGCGCCGAACACGAAAAGGCGTGGCTGATTCGCGTCGCGGTCAACGCCTGCAAGGACATACATAAGAGCTTTTTTCGACGCAAGGTTTTATTTCTGAAGGAATTGGATTCGGAACCGTCCTATAGCATGCCAGAAGACAGCAGTGACGTCTTGGATGCGGTGCTGGCTTTGCCGGAGAAGTATAGGGATGTTATATATCTTTTCTATTGCGAGGGCTATTCGGCGGTGGAAATCGCGCGGTTGCTCGGCAAAAGCGAAAACACGATATACACTTGGCTCTCGAGGGCAAAGGTGAAATTGAAAGACGCTCTGGGAGGTGATTTCGCGGATGAATAAAATTAAAGACGCTTTTGAATCCATACAAGCCGAGGACGTTCTAAAAGCGAATACGTTACTGTTTCTGCAAGTTAAAGCCCAAAGTTTTCCTGTGAAAAAACGCCCTGCTCTTTTAAGAATCGCGTTTGCGTTTGCAACTTCCGCAATCTTGCTTTTCTTTGGAGCATTTTCTTTTAACAGTTACTTCACAACCATGGCGTTTTTGGATTTTGACGTCAATCCGTCCATAGAGCTTTCCGTCAATTGTTTTGGGAGGGTCATCGAAGCATACGCCTATAACAATGACGGCGGGCAAATCCTTTCGAAAGTTAGTTTAAGGCATAAAACCTACCAAGACGCAACGCGGCTCATCATTGACACGATTGCCATTGATGGTTATCTGCGCGACGAAGCTATGATTTCTGTAACATTGCAAACTGCCGACCCCAACAAGGAGAGCCAAATGCTTGCAGATGTTGAATCCAATATGGCAGCGGCGGTTTCCGAACATCATATCGCGCCGCTGACCGAAGTTTTCCCCGTAAGCGTGGAAGTGAGAAACGAAGCCCACCGGCAGGACATAAGCCCAGCTAAATACCTTGCCATTCTCGAACTGCAAAAGGTAGACCCCGCCGCCACAGTAGATTCTTGCCGCGACCATACCATCGGGGAAATCCGCGAACTCGCGCAAGAACATCACGTCGGCGAGGGCGAAGCCGAAAACGGCAGGCAGGAACTTCCGGGCGGCGACGAATCCGACATGCATCATCACGGCGGCCATCACTAATTAAGGGTGTGCGGCGAGATGTTTGCCTTGCAATTCCAATCCCTGCTTACGCCTTTTCTTCAGCGGGGCAATCGCCCGTTGCGTTTTCTCGGCGTACTTGCAGATAATCCCCGCTTCGCGGATTCGATCTTTCTAAATCCCATATTCTATGTTCAGCCTGCCGCACTCCGCTTTGAGTGTTGCCTGCTCGTCTTTCCACTTAGCAAATGGAAAACGCTTCGGGTTAAACCGCCCTTGAAGCGCGTCATACAATACTTATCTGCGGTTTCCAACTGCACGATTTGAGCGCGGCAGGTGCAGAGATCTCTCTGCAAGGGCAAAATACCCTTCATTACAGGCTTTCTACAATGGCGGATCAACAAACATTATCTATGCGTTAAACGATTGAGGCCTGCTTATCCAAGGATAACCAGGCCTCAATCATTAAATGCATCAGGATTCAAATATGCTGATGCGCATTGTGAAATTCAAAGCGCAACTATTCAACGGAAATCCAGCGCTAAATTCGGTGCATTTGACTGCTCATACACTGATTTGCATCTGAAATTCTTGTTTTGCATCTGATTATACAACGTTTCTATGGATCAAGCCTCAAACAATAGCATTTGATGATAATCATGGCGCATATTTGATTAAAATGCCATAGGATTCCCGTCATGGTTGATGAATACAGGGCCTTCCACGGTTCCATCAAAGGAGTTAATCGTATTATAGATATTGAGCGCAGCTTCCAAAGGCTCAAAATCCGCTTTGGGAGGCGCTGGCCTGCTTTGAACCCAGCCAGGATGAATGGAGAGAATTTTCATTTTTTTATCTTTCAAGCGTCTCTGAACTAATACGCTGCCCATATTAAGCGCCGCTTTAGACATGGCGTAGTCCATGCCGGAGTCGCGGTGGCAGTTTTCCATGCTGCCCGCCTCAGATGAAATATTGGCGATAACGCTCAATCCGCCTTCTCCCGCATAATCCAAGAACGCTTGGATCACGCGCAGAGCGCCCAGCGCGTTTACGTTGTACACCCGCAAGCAAGCGTCCACATCCATTTCCTCAATGGGCTTTGCGCCTTCGCGATCAGATGTGGCCGCATTGTTGATTATCACGTTTAGCGTCGGCGCTGATTCCTTTATGAGTTTAGCGGCAGCCTTCACCGATTCTGTCGAAGATATATCCATTTCGACCAATGTAAGAGCGTCTTTGTATGTCTCTTTCAAAGCTTTCAAATTTGGGCCGCTTATATCCCTCGCCCCCGCAAATACGCTCCAGCCGCTGCGCAGATAGATTTCCACGAGCGCGATCCCAAGTCCGCGTGAAGTGCCGGATATTAATGCTGTTTTGCCCATATTACCCCTCCGTCGCCTTTAAGTTCAGTTCCGCTGGAACAAGCCCGTCTGCAGTCAGCTTTACCTTTGCCTCGCCCACCTTGCCGTTCGACTGCGCCACAGCCAGAAGCATTCCGGAAAACGCCTTCATATGCCTTGCGTTGTACGGCTCCATGCTGTCAGGCCGCCCATTTGCCAGCCCAATAAGCCTTGCCGCTCCCTCGACTGACACACAGACATCATTATCCGCGTTTGGTACGAAATTCCCGTCCTCATCCAAGATTCGCACAGTAATATGCGCAATGTCCCGACTGTCAGCCTTTATTGACTCCGCGTCCAATGCCGCTTCAATAATGGCTGGCCGCTTGGAGGTTTTTACAGCATGCCTGCAGATTTCCACGCCGTTATTTATGCCAGCCGCTTCCAATACGCCAGGTATATATGGCACATCCCATGATAAAAACAGATCGTCCGTGTCGGCCGGAACAACTTTCCTGTCATAGTGCCCGTAAATCTCAGTCATGCCGTAGGAAGGGAATGATTTCGCCTTTTTGCCGTATGACTTTCCATTGAGAAAAAGCTCCGCCTGCTCGCAGTTGGTATAGCAAAGAACCTTTACTATCGAGCCTTCCTCCTCATCCAAGTTCCAGTGAGGAAACACGTATGCCAAGGGCTCTTCCTGGTTCCAGACGCTCTTGTAGAAGTAATAGCTGTCCTTGGGGAATCCGCAGATGTCTACGACTCCTGCGCTGGACAAGTGGTTTGGCCAATGCGATTCTCCCAGATAGTCTATGCCGGTCCACATGAAATCTCCGGCTACATAATTATGAGATAGCGTGAATTTCAACAGTTTTCCAATAGCGACTGGCGCAGAGTAATACGGCTTGCTCCATTCGCTCAAAGCTTCATTAAATCCGTAGCAGCCGCGCCTTCCGGAGACGCTGGAGTGCTCAGTGCCGATAATTCGCCAATTCGGGTTGGCTCTCTTATCGTCGTCATAGAATGTTTCCGAGCGAGTGCGCCATCGTCCCGCATAATTATACCCTACAATATCGAGTTCATTAAGAAACTCCTGAGTGGCCGGGCGCGGCTCCGCGCATATTTGATCGCACGCCTGCGTAACCGGGCGCGAAGGATCATAGCGGCGGCAGATCTCCTTAAGCGCGCGCGCTGTCAAGCATCCTTCCTGCGCGGTTTGATCCGGCACTTCATTGCCGATGCTCCATATGACAATTGACGGGTGATTGCGGTCACGCAGCAGCATAGCCGATAAATCGTCCTCATAATTCTCATCAAACCATTCGGAATACCCGCGGCTCTCGTGCGTATTCGAGCCGTGCTGCTTTTCCTTGAGGCGCCGCCATTCATCAAAGGCCTCATCCATTACCAGGAATCCCAGCCTGTCGCAAAGATCCAGCAGCGCTGGATCAGGCGGATTGTGGGAGCAGCGAAGTCCGTTGGCGCCCATCGCTTTCATAATTTTAAGGCGCCTCTCCCAGATCTTTACAGGCACGGCCGCGCCTACGCATCCTCCATCGTGGTGCACGCAGAACCCGTTTATCTTGACCCTTTCTCCGTTTAGCAGGAATCCGTCCTCGCTGTCAAAGCTTATGGAGCGTATGCCGACTGTGGTTTCAACATGATCCAGCACTTCATCCCCGTCGCGTACTTGCGTGATTAAGCGGTAAAGATAAGGCTCTTTGTCAGACCACAGCCGCGGAGATGGGACCAGCAGCGTTTGAACCGCTACACTTCCCGTAATAGGCGTATAAGTGCTGGCAACCTGAACGCCGTCCGCATCCAGCAAGGCTGAGGATAATGTCAAGCCTTCAGCGCATGGGAACTCTATCGATGCGTCCACCGTCACAACAGCGTGTTCAGCGCATATTCGCCGTGTACGGGCGTATACTCCATAAGGCTTGATGCTTGCCTCGTTTACAGCCTCCAGCCACACATCCCGCGTTATCCCCGAACCCGTATACCACCGTGAATTTGGCTGGCGGGAATTGTCAACTCGTACGAATACCGTGTTTTCCCCTCCGAAATTTAGATGGTTCGTTATTTCAAAGCGAAACGGGGTATATCCGTAGACATGTCCTCCGAGATGGGCGCCGTTGAGCCACACGTCGCTGCACATGTACGCGCCGTCAAAATGCAGGAAAATCCGTTTGCTCCGCGCGTTGAGCGAAACCGCAAACACCTTCCTGTACCATCCCTGGCCCGCCGTAACATAGCCTCCCGAACCGCAAGTGTCCGCATTTTCATCAAACGGAAACTCAATGCTCCAATCATGAGGCAGATTCACAGGCGAAAACCCGGCAGCCGTTGCGTCCATGGCTTCTTTTTCATCCAGCGCGCCGTGCCGGAACTCCCAATCCAGGCTGAACAGCTCCTTTGCTCGAGGCGTTTCAGTGTTAAGAAACACGCATTCATCTCCTTTTTTCCTTAAACCGTCCCTTTAAACTGATGCGCGTAGGAAAGCTCCGATTTTAGATTATACCGCTTTTCATCAAATGTTCCTTTTTTGGAGCTTGATTATCCATTGAATCCTGTATAATCAAGCTCCAAAAAAGGTAATTTTATATGAAAAGCAGTATAACTGCAGACATACTGATTTGCTTATGCTTTTAGCTTTACTGAGCAACGAGTGCGAAATGCCTATATCTGCATTTCGCGCCTTGAAGGTGGTCAGTTACAAAACAGGTTCGTTTTGCCGCAAATCTGCATGCAACCTCAAAATGGTATAATCGCAGCCAAAATCGTTAAAGTTTAATGTTCCGCATATGCTTGCGCATATAATTCGCCAATTTCTTTCCAATGCCATTATACCATGAAAAATGGATGATTGGTTATACTCTTGAGAGTTAAAAGTTCCCTTATTAAATTCATAAACATTGATCTTACGCAGTTTTCAGTATTCGAGGTTCGCGTTTGACCGATAATGAAGAGGCTTAAATCAAGGCTTCTGGAGCTTAAACTGTGAGAGCTTTTAGCTCTCCAGTTATACTGATTCGCATATGATATTTCTGTAATGAAGCTAGAACACGCCGCAAGTGCGATTGATATCGCCGTTTCGCGCCTTGATAGCGCTGAATTCATGCATTTAAGATTCAGCTCCAGTGGATCAAGCTCCAAAGCAGGTGCATTCGGTTGCAAATCATCGGTATAAACTTCTGACAGAGGAGCGCAGCGAATGGCGCAAGCGGAATTTCAGTGCTCCGCAGCCCATGCATCAGCTTGTTTCTGCATCTCTAAATGCACCTCCTGCAAACCGGCTTCATTGAGCTTGAGCAGAAACTCATCCACTGCGGCGTCAGGGTCGTCAACCAGCCCTGTGGAAATGGGATCCATATACTGGGTGATAAGCGTGTTGATAACAGCAATTTGGCTCTTTACAACCTCTTCATTCATAGAAAATGTTATAAGCGGGTTGCCTGCGGCTACGCTGGCATTCCATTTCTCCGTGGTTTCCTCTTGCTTGGTTATCAGCGGATCCGGAGTTTCAGAATAGAGTTTGCGCTTGAACGGCTCGTTCGTCCAGCCCCAGTTGCCATTGGCAAACGCCGGGTAGCGAGATGAGTCGGCTAGCGGTATGTACCTGTCGTCCCCTACAGCCTGGTAATGAACCCCGTCTATGCCGTAACAGGCTAAATCCCATGTGGTTTTATTGGTCATAAGCTCATTTATAGTTATCATGGAGCGTTCAGGGTTCTTGCTGATGGCGTTTATTGCCATGCCATTATTGCTGTAAGGCTGCGATGGCTTTGAAAACTGAGGGGTAATATCTGCAAATGTCGCCTTCCAGTCTGGGTGGTCAGCGTTCATCTGGACGCAGGCAGTGACGATATTGCCTAAAGTCCAGCCCATCGAGGCGGCGCGGCCTTGAATGAAGTTATCGGTGCGCGTGTCGGTTGTTGAAAGCGCATCCTTTGACCAGTAGCCTTTCGTCTGCATCTCTTTCATCTTCCTCGCGTATTCGCGAAACTCCGGCCTCTCAACTATGGAAACCACTTCTATATTTTCCGGCTCTGTATAGTGGTACAAGAACAATGGCTGCAAGGACTTGAGAGCTGCCAGCTCGTGCTGCTGGATCAGGTATATCCACTGCAACGCCAAGCCCTGCGTGCCTAAAGGCGATATGCCTTCTTCATTCTCGCAGATGGCGTCAAAAAACGCCTCCAGCTGCTCAGTCGAGGCAATGTCAGAAAAGCCGTACTTTTCCATCAAGTCGCCGCGCAAGCCCAGCAATGAATAGTCAATCTCAATGTTATAATTAGGAACCATGAATACCTTGCCGCTTATCTTCGCGTGCTCCCAAGCGTCCTCCGGCATGAAAGACATTATGTCAGGAGCGTATTGCCTGCGGAAATCATCAGTCATTTCATAGAATCCCATCTTTGTGGCCGTAGGCTCATAGTGAGCCCAGCCCGTTCCGGTGAAAATCAGGTCGAATTCCTCGCCGGATGAAAACAGAAGGGAATACTTTGCGTCATGCTCGGCCCATGACAGGAATTCAACTTCCAGGGTGGTGTTTATTTGCTTTTTCAGTTCCTCGTTTATCTTCCCGTATACCAGATCGAAATCCGCAGCCTTGTCTCCCAGAAGAAACATTTTCAAGTTGACTTCCTTGCCGAGATCCCAGCCGTGCTTGTACTGAACCGCCTCTGCGGACGCCGAAGCCTGGCCTGCCCCGCCTCCTTCCGCAGAGGCTGCCGGAGCGCCGCATGCCGCAAGCATCAATGCGGCGAATGCCAGAGCCGTACATTTAATCAGGCTACATTTTTTCATCTTAAGACCTCCAAATCAATTTAAGGTAAAACCAATTATTACATAAGCTAGCTCACAAATATCAAGTTTTACGCGCCGCCTGAAGAAGGGCGCGCCTCCCTCCGCCTGCAGCATGAATCCGGAGGCGTCACCCTTTCACAGCCCCGATTGTCATGCCTTGCACGAAGTATTTCTGCGCGAACGGGTACGCCAATATAATAGGGCCTGTTACTACCACCGTCAGCGCCATTTTAAGCGTTTGCGTAGGCATTTCTATTAAGTTCGCCATGGCTGCGGCGCCTTGCTGCTGCGCGATGATCTTTTTATACGCCTCAATGTTGTTGACCTTTTGATAGAGGAAGTACTGAAGAGGGTACAATTCATCTTTGCTTATGTAGAGCATGGCGTTGTACCAGTCATTCCAATACGCCAGCACCAGGAACAAGCCGATGGTAGCCAGGGCTGGCTTGCTAAGAGGCAGGTATATGCGCGCGAATATTGAAAAGTCCCCGCACCCGTCTATACGGGCGGCGTCGGTCAAAGCGTCGGGAACCCCGGACATGAAGCTCTTCATTACCAGCAGATTGAACACGCTGAACAGCAGCGGGATTATCAGTGCCAGATAGTTGTTTTTAAGCTTTAGCGTCTGCGTCATCAGTATGTAATAGGGCACGATCCCCCCGCTGAACAATGTGGTGAAGTAGAAGAAGAACGAGAACTTGTTGCGCCATTCGAAGTCCTTGCGTTGCAGCACATACGCGGTCATAGCTACAAGAAACAGCCCGGCCGCCCCTCCTGTCGCGACTAAAAGCAGCGTATTGGCGTAAGCCCGCATTATTATCTCCGGCCGCTCAAACACCGTCAGGTAGGCTTCAACTGAGAAATTCTGCGGCAGCAGGCTGAAACCGTTCCTAATGATCTCCGTTTCTGTCGAAAAAGACCCCGAAAAGATCATAATGAATGGAAGCAGGCAGACTAGCGTTACGACGCCGGCAACCGCCCACGCTATGATATTAAGAGCAAGAACATCTCTGGTGAGCCTTTTCATCAGCCGCCTCCTTAGAAGAGCGAATAATCGCTGTCATATCTCTTTACCAAAAAATTGGCTATAAGTATTGTAGCGAAGCAGAATACTGATTGGTATAAGCCTGAAGCCGAGGCCATGCCCACGTCATTTGATGTGATTAACGCGCGAAACGTAAAGGTGTCAATGACGTCCGTGTAGTTGAACAAAGGTCCGTTGTTGCCGATAAGCTGATAAAACATGTCGAAGTTGCTCCTGAAGATGCCTCCGATTGACAGCAGCAGCAATATAACTATTGTAGGCATCAATGACGGCAGCGTAATTTTTAGGATGCGCTGGAATACATTGGCCCCGTCAATTTGAGCGGCTTCATAAATAGTTGCATCTATTCCCATAATGGCCGCCAAATACATTACAGTTCCGTAGCCGACTCCCTTCCAGAAGCTGAAGAATGCCAAAATCGGGATCCATAAGGGAGGAGACGCGTAAAAATTAATCTTTTCAAAGCCCAGGGATGAAATGATGCTGTTTATAAAGCCGTAGTCATAGCTTAGCAAGTTGAATGCTATCATAGACACAATCACCCATGATATGAAATATGGCAAAAACATCATAGACTGGGCAAAGCGCTTGAAAAAGCGCGAACGCATTTCAGAAAGTAGAATCGCGATCGTAATCTGCATGAAGGTGTTAATGATGATGAACATTGCATTATACAAAAGCGTATTTCGGGTGACCTTGAACGCCTGCCCGGAATTCAGAAAAAACTTGAAGTTCTGAAACCCTGCCCACGGGCTGTTGAAGATGCCGTCGCGGTAATTGTAATCCTTGAATGCCAAAATGACCCCGCCCATGGGTATGTAGGCGAACACAATGGTGTAAATCACAGCGGGCGCCAGCATCAGCAGCAGGAAGCGGTATTGGAAGAGCTTTTTCGTAAATTGACGGCGCATATGCCTCCCTCCTTCATTTGAAATAGTGCCGGTTGCGCGTATTGATTTCCATGCCTGCATGTTTGGGAGGCAAGAAAGCCTGCAATGAAATTTCGCGTTGAGTTTCTGTGTTAGGGGCATTGCGGGCTGCATATGCCGCTTGCAGCGCATGCCGCCAATTGGCAATTCCAGATATGCGGGCGTTCAACAAATGCTCGTCAGCATATCCGTCTGCCTAACTATGCTAATTCGCGCTGAAAGTTCCGATTTGAAGCTAGATTATACAGGCGAAAGTGCAAAGTCAAGCTCTAAAATCGGGGCATTTGACTGCAAATCGGCATAATGTTCTGATTAACTTGACAGTGGTGAGTTTTATGTATTAAAATTACATAAATGGACAATTTTTCCAACAGAGAAGTCAAATATTAGGGAGAACCTGAATATTTCTTAATATTCCTGGATTTTGCTGACG